>JALXBY010000046.1 GCA_026991215.1 Anaerolineales bacterium | reverse complement strand
AGCAACTCATGGGGGTTGTGGGGAGGCCGGAGGTGTACTCCTGCAGGGGCTCTATGGCCCAATCGCATGGTGACCTTCCGGCCTCCTCCCCCGTACCCCTACTTTATCACTCGTGCTTATAGGAGGTATGCATGGCTGCCCTGACGTGGGTAACCGAACCCGACGCGTTCGCCCAACTAAAACCCGAATGGGACCGCCTGGTGCAGGAGAGCGTGCTGTCCCTGCCCTTCCTCCTGCACGATTACTTGCGTATCTGGTGGGAGGAACGGGGTGCCGGGGAATGGCCCGAGGCGCGGCTGGCCGTGGCCGTATACCGGGATGACCGCGGCGCGCTGGCGGGCGCGGCCCCCTTCTTCGTCGCCCCAACCCGCCACGGCCCCACCATGATGCTCCTGGGCAGCCACCGCCTGACGGATTACCTGGACGTGGTCGTACGGCCCGAGGCGCGGGAAGGCTTCTTCCACGCGCTGGGGGAAGCCCTGTTCGGCCCGGAACGGGCCTTCCCTCAGGTGCACCGCTGGGAGTGGTGGAACCTGCTGCCCCAAAGCCCCCTGCTGGAGGCCAGCCGCGGCTGGGCGCAGCGCTACGGCCTGGACCTGACGGAAAGCCCGGTGGAGGTCGCGCCCTACATCCCCCTGCCCCGCAGTTGGGAGGCGTACCTGGCCGGCCTTTCCAAGAAGCAACGGCACGAGATTCGCCGTAAGCTCCGCCGGGCCCAGCGGCAGGATGCGCCGGTCCGGTGGCATCGGGTGGGCCCGGCGGAGGACCCGGAGGCGGCCTGTCGCACCTTCTTCTATCTGGCCCTGTTCCATCCGGAAAAGGCCGCGTTCTTCACCGAAGCCCGACGGCGCTGGCTGTGCCGGGTGGTCCAGGCCGCGCACCGGGGGGGATGGCTGTTCCTGGCCTTCCTTACGGTGGGCGGGGAGCCTGCGGCCGCGTTCCTGGGCTTCGACTTCCAGCAGCGGTTGTGGATTTACAACGCGGGCCTGCACCCTGCGTACCGGCACCTTTCCCCCGGTTGGGTGCTGCTGGCCCACATCCTGCAATGGGCCATTGCCCAGGGCTATACGGAACTGGACTTCATGCGGGGTCCGGAGACGTACAAGTACCGCTTCGGTGCCCGCAACCGGGAACTGCGCTGGGCCCGCCTGGCTGATGGGGGGTGAGGGGAAAGGAGGCCGTTCCGGGGCCGCTGGAGATGCTCCTGACCACCGAAGAACCTAAACAGGACGAACCTGGCCGCGGCCCCGCGCCCCTAAATCTCTCGCATATCGAAATGCCGTACCAGCAACACGGCCTTGCCCTGGAAACGCACCCGGTCTTCCGGCACGTCGATGGGCTGCAGGCCCTTGGCCCGGTTCGCCGGCATGAAGCGCAAGAGGCGGGGGTTCCCCGGCACCGGGCCGGCGTAGCGCTTCAGCATCAAGGTTTCCCCTTCTTCGGGGTGGTCGATCAAAACGGCCACCAGGCTGTTCTTCTCGGGCCGCTGGCCGTGCAACTTTCGAAAGACCACCACGTCCCCATCCAGGATGTGTTCGTCGATCATGGAATCGCCCCGGACCCGCAAGGCGAAGTAATCCTCCAGCGCGCCCGGCAGGGCGATGCTATCCAGGGAGACCACATCTTCGACTTCCATCCCAAAGGGGAAGGACGTGGCCGTAAAGTCTTCGGCGAACACCTTGCGGATGCTATCGCCCGCGATGATGTACCCCAGCACCGGCAGCACAGGCGGAAGGTTCAACCGGTAGGCCCGGGACGTACGACGTTTGCCGGGGTCCTGCCGGCGCTTCAAAAAGCCATGGTCCACCAGATGGTCCAGGTGGTATTTGACGTGGGACGTCGAGGACAGGCCCACCCCCCGTTCGATCTCCCGCACCGTGGGGGGCTGGCCGTGTTCCTTCTGGTACTTCCAGAAGAACATCAGGATTTTCTTGTCGATTTCGTCCAACTCATGCCAGGGGGTATCCCACACCATTTCCAAACCTCCTGAGGCGGAAGTGCACACCAAACACGCAGCGGGGAAAGGCAAAGTAACCATATCAGAACAAATGTTCAGTGTCAAGGCACTTCAATCAAACGTTCTCAAGATTTGATACCCCCAGGGCCCGGAGAACCCAAAGGCGCAGGTTACGACACGCCGTACCCTAAGACACCTCTAAAGGTTTACCAGGGCCGAAAATGGCCCCTGCTGCCCAACACCTGCTCGAACCAATGGTAAACTATTCAGCGCTTCATCATCCCCTTTCCAGAAGGAGGAGAAGGATGCGACGCGGGACGTTCATCTTGGTGCTCTTGCTGGCCCTGGGCCTGGTCCTGGCGGCGTGCCAGCGGGATCAGGCCCCAACGCCCCAGGCCGAACAGCCACAGGCCGGCGAAGCCGCAGGCCAGGCCGAACCGGTCAAAATCGGTGTGGTCTACCCCCTCTCCGGTGCCCTGGCCTCCACCGGCAAGGACCTGCGCCAGGGCGTCGAACTGGCCGTGGACATCATCAACAACGAATACCCTGACCTCAACCTGCCCCTGGCCAAGTCCAAGGGCATCCTGGGCGGTCGGCCGGTGCAGCCCATCTTCGCGGACCACGAAGGCAACCCCGACAAGGGCAAGGCCGAGGCCGAACGGTTGATTACCCAGGAAAAGGTGGTGGCCCTGCTGGGCGCGTACAACAGCGCGGTGACCAAGACCGCATCCCAGGCCGCGGAACAGGCTGGCATCCCCTTCCTCAACCCTGAATCCACCAGCGCCCAACTGACCGAACGCGGCTTCAAATGGTTCTTCCGCACCACGCCCCACGACGGTACCTTTGCCGAGAACGCGTTCCAGTTCTTCAAGGACCTGAACGAGGACAAGAACGCGGACATCAAGACCGTGGCCCTGGTCTACGAGAACACGGACTTCGGCAAGGGCTTTGCGGCCCTGGCCAAGGAGTACGCCCAAACCTACGGCTTTGAAATCGTGGAAGACATCTCCTACTCCCGCAACACCCAGGACGTGAGCGCGGAAGTGCAGCGCATCAAGGCCGCGAACCCGGATGCCGTCATCTTCGTCTCCTACGTGTCCGACGCCATCCTGTACATGCGCACCTTCAAGGAGCAGGGCGTCGCGCCCAAGGTCGTCTGGGCCAACGATGCGGGCTTCATCGCCTCCGGCTTCCTGGAGAACCTGGGCAAGGACGGCGAGTACATCATCAGCCGTGAGGTCTGGGCGCTGGACCTGGCCAAACAAAAGCCCCTCATCGCCAAGGTCAACGACATGTACAAGGAGCGCTACGGCCAGGACATGAACGGCAACTCGGCCCGGGCCTTCACCGGCATGCTCACCCTGGCCGACGCCATCAACCGGGCCGGTTCCACCGACCCCGAAGCCATCTGGAAGGCCCTGCAGGAGACCAACATCCCCGGCGACCAACTCATCGTGCCGTGGGAAGGCATCCGCTTCGACGAAAAGGGCCAGAACATCCTGGGCCGGGGCATCATGGTCCAGGTGCTGGAGGGCAAGTACACCACGGTGTGGCCTTTCGACCTGGCCGCGGCCGAGGTCGTTGTGCCCTTCCCGGCCTGGGACCAACGCTAACCCCCTGACCACAACCCGGCCCCGCGCGGGGAAGGCGCGGGGCCGGGACCTATCCTTCCCCCAGGAGGCAGCCGTATGCAGCGGGACCCCAATTGCGTGTTCTGCAAAATCGTGGCCGGTGAACTTCCGTCCCGCAAGGTGTACGAAGACGACCTGGTGGTGGCCTTCCACGACATCAACCCCCAGGCCCCGGTGCACATTTTGATTATCCCCAAAGCCCATGTGGCCTCGGTCAACGAGGTGGAAGAAGAACACCGCGCGGCTCTGGGCGGGCTGTTTCTGGCCGCGCGCAAGGTGGCCGAGGCCCTGAACGTGGCCCAGAGCGGCTACCGGCTTGTGGTCAACACCGGCCGGGATGCCGGGCAGGACGTCTTTCACCTGCACATGCACCTGCTGGGCGGCCGGCGCCTCGGCCCCATGCTGCATCGGTAAGCAAGCATCCTCCCCAGGCTTACGGCCCAAGGAAACGGGGGGTCAACGGTTCGGTCCGAACCGCGGCATCGACCCAGGTGGCCCGCAGCAGCCGGGGCTGTTCGGGGTTGAGCAGGAGCCAGAAGTGGCCCGCGTCCGCGAAAAAGGCGCGGGCCGGTTGTTCGTAGGCCAGCACCCGCTGCCAGGTGCGGCCGCCATCCTGGGTGCGGAAGAGGCGGAAGCCGGTCTCAAACGCGGGGTCGCTGTAGGCCACGCCTTCCTGCGGGGAGAAAAAGCGCACCACCATGGCCCCTTCTGGCAGGGGGAAGAAGGTGAAGCCAGGCCCCTGCATGTGGGCCACGTACCCCCGTTCCGTTTCCCCCTGCAGGCAGCGCAGCAGGAAGGTGGCCTGGCGCGGCCCCCACAGGTGGGGGGCATAGGTGGCGCAGATGCCGGCATCCGGCGCGGGGGTGAAGGACCGGCCCTGCCAGGTGCGGCCGCCATCCTGGGTTTCCACGACGACCGCGCCTTCGGCCACGCCGTTTTCCTTGGTGGCCAGGCCGTAGCCATTGGGCAGGAAGGCCAGGCCCGTGGTGTAGAAGAGCATCAGGTCCTGGCTGCCCTCGGCCCAGGGGTCGGTCACCCGTTGCCAGGAAGCGCCTCCGTCGCGGCTGGCATAGAGCGCGGCGTAATCGCGCTGCATCCCGCCTTCCATGTGGTTGAGCAACCACAGGGTCTGGGCGTCGGCCGCGGTCAGCAGGGGGTCGAAGCGGAAGGTATCCTCGGTCAGGGGGAGGGCCGCAGCCTGCCATGTCTGGCCGCGGTTCGTGGTGCGCCAGACCACGGCTTTTTGGGCCAGGGTCTGGGGGTCCGGCCCCTCGACGGGGAAGGCCACCCACGCGGTGCGGGCATCCCAGGCCAGAAGGACCGGCGGGAAGGGCGAAGGCTCGGCCTGGGCCGGTGTGACCACACGCCAGGTAGCCCCGCCATCCTCGGTGTGCAGCACGTGGTAGCGGCGCGGCTCCTGGGTCGTCGTCCCCAAGGCCCAGCCGTGCCGCGGGTCGGTCATGGCCAGGGAGGCCAAACGCAACGCGGGCTGCGCCTGGGGCTGTAAGGGTTCCGGGGTCACGGTCGGCGCAGGGCGTTGCGTGGGCGTGGCCGTAACTGTGGGCGAAGGCGAGGGCGTAAACGTCGGGGTCGCCGTGGCTGTGGCCGTTGGCGACGGGGGGAGGGTTGCCGTAACCGCAGGGGGCAGCGGTGCGCATCCACTTCCCCAAAGGAGCAACCAACCGGCCAGGAAAACGAAAAGGGGCCTTTGCATGTATACCTCCGAGTTCAAGCCTGCACTCAGTATACAATGGGGGCATCCAACCCGTTGCTTCAAGGAGGCAGCCTATCATGCGCGGCGTATGGTTGGAGGATGGCCACCTTCGCTTCCGCCAGGACCTGCCCGAACCCAGACCAGGCCCCAACGAAGCCCTGGTCCGGGTGCGGCTGGCGGGCATCTGCGGCACCGATTTGGAACTGGTGCGGGGATATTACCCCTTCCGGGGTATCCCCGGCCATGAATTCGTGGGGGAAGTGGTGGAAGCCGCGGACCCCCACTGGGTGGGCCGGCGGGTCGTGGGGGAAATCAACGTCGTGTGCCACACCTGCGACATGTGCCAGCGGGGGTTCCCCCGGCATTGCCGCAACCGCACCGTGGTGGGCATCCTGGACAGGGATGGCGCGTTCGCGGAGTACCTGACCCTGCCCTTGGAGAACCTGCACCCTGTGCCCGACCATGTGTCCGACGAGCAGGCCGTCTTCACCGAACCCCTGGCCGCGGTGCTGGAAATTCTGGAACAGGTGCACATCCGGCCGACGGATAAGGTGCTGCTCATTGGTGCGGGGCGCCTGGGGCAACTCATCGCCCGTGTGGTGCGCCTGACCGGTGCCGAAATCCATGTGGTGGTGCGACGGGAACGGGCGGCCCGGCCCCTGCGGATGCTGGGCATCCCCACCCTGAACGGGGACGACCTCCCCGAAGGGGTGTGGGACGTGGTCATCGAGGCCACGGGGAACCCGGAAGGGCTGGCCCTGGCCCGTCGCGCGCTGCGGCCCCGGGGCACGCTGGTGCTCAAGAGCACCTATGCCGGCCACGGGACCCTGGACTTTTCCCGCATCGTGGTGGACGAGCAAACCCTGGTGGGGTCCCGGTGCGGGCCGTTCCCGCCGGCCCTGCGGCTGCTTTCCCTGGGCCTGGTGGACCCACGGGACCTCATCGACGGGGTCTACCCCCTGGAGCAGGCCGAAGCCGCCTTTGCCCATGCCGCCCGGCCCGGCATGCTGAAAGTGCTCTTGCGGCCTTAGCCTGAGTTTTCAACGAAGGCACGGGGAACACAGGGGGTTCCTCGCAGCAAGGTGCTATGTATCTGACCTCAACCCTGCTCAAAAAACAATACCCGCGAGTCCTGGCTCGCGGGTATTGCCGGGAGGAGGGGAGACGCCCTTATTATACAGGCAAGGCTGTTAAATGTTCGTGAGAATCTGGAAGTTCAGGAGGTCGCGTAAGAGAAGCGGACAGTGGTATTTTCTCACGGGGGCACAGAGAACACAGAGGGGATTTTGGGGTTTGCCAACGGATACGCTGTGTCTTCCGTGCCCCTGTGAACATAGGGGGTAGTGTATGGTGGCGTTGATTGTATTGTGGAGGGTCGCGGTCGTTGGTTGCCTTGTTTCTGGCTACACGAAAACACGAAGATACGAAGATGCAAACAAACGTGTATGGCTACACGAAGGGCGGCCTCATACATCCCCACGTCGCTGCCGCAAGAACCACGCCACCGCCTCCGCCCGGTTTTCCACCCCCAACTTGGCCAGAACCCGGGAAACGTAGTTCTTCACCGTGCCGTGGGCCAGGTGCAGCCGTTCGGCGATGGCTTTGTTGTTCAACCCCTGGGCCATCAGGCGTAGAATCTCCTGCTCCCGTTCCGTAGGCGGTTCCACCGGCCCGGCTGCGGGGCTTGCGCTTCGCGCCAGAAGGTCCAGCGCGGCCTCGGCCACCCGGGGCGCGAACAGGGCCCCGCCCGCCGCCACCGTCCGCAACGCGGTCATCAGGTCCTCCCGCGAGGCGTCCTTGAGCAGATACCCCCGGGCCCCGGCCCGCAGGCCTTCCAGCACGTACACATCGTCGTCGAAGGTGGTCAGGATGAGCACCCGGGCCTGGGGGTCCATTTCCAGCAGCCGGCGGGTGGCCTCCACGCCGTCCATGCCGGGCATACGGATGTCCATGAGCACCACATCGGGGCGATGTTGCGCGTAAAGTTCCAGGGCCTGCGCGCCGTCCTCGGCCTCCAAAACGGCCTCGACGTCCGGCGCCATCTCCAGGAGCACCCGCAGGCCTTCCCGCACCAACCGCTGGTCGTCCACCAAAAGCACCCGCATCATGCCAGACCCTCCAAAGCGTGGTTCCCTTCGGCCTCCGCAGGCGGCAGGGGGACCTCCAGGTACAGGCGTGCCCCGCCCTGCTCCCGGGCTTCCAGCCGGGCCTGGCCGCCCAGTTGCGCGGCCTGTTCCGCCATACCCCGCAGGCCCATGCCCTGGGCAGACGCGTCCACGGGCGGGCCGCGGCCGTCGTCTTCCAGGGTCAGGGTCACCCGGTCTTCGTCCACCGTCAGGTGGATCCAAACCCGGCTCGCGTGGGCATGGCGCAGCACGTTAGTCAGGCCTTCCTGCACGGCCCGGTAAAGCAGGAAGCGATGGGGCGGCGGGAGCCGGGAGAGGTCTTCGGGAATCGCCGCGGTCACCTGCAGCCCCGTGCTCTGGGCGAAACGCCCAACCAGGTCCTTGAGGGCCGCGGGCAGGTCTTCCACCGGCGGACGCAGCGCGGCCACGGTGCGCCGCAGGGCTTGCAGGCCCTGGCGGACCTGTTCCCGCGCGTTGGCGAGCATCCGGGCGGCCCGCTCCGGGTCCTGCCTGAGCAGGACCTGGGCCGCCTCCATCTGCACCGCGGCCACGGTGAGGTGGTGGCCCACGGTGTCGTGCATTTCCTGGGCCATGCGGTTGCGCTCCCGGGCCACGGCCAGGGCCGCGGATTGCCGGGCGTAGGCCCGGAGGCGCGCATGGGCTGCCTGCAATTCCTGCAGCAGCCGTTGGGCCTGGGTCCGGGCCTCCTGTTCACGGCGCAGGGCCTGGG
>JALXBY010000045.1 GCA_026991215.1 Anaerolineales bacterium | reverse complement strand
GGGAAACGGTGATTACATCGCGCGAAGTCCAGGCCTACCAGTGGCCTCGCTGGGCCATGAGCGCCTGGATGCAGAGCCTGCCGCCCGGGACCACGTTGCGCATTTTGGGGCAACCCGTGTGTGCAGGCACGCCTCAGGGGCCAACCCTGGCCTGGCCGGTGCAATGGGCCGGGGGCCAGGGGTGGGTGTTGCAGGCGGAACTGGACGGCGTGGTGGGCAAACCGCCCGCCCAGGCCTTCCCCAAAGGGGAGCCCCCGGTCATGTGGCGCAAATGGTGTGCCGAGGCACCGCCTTCCTGGATGGCCGTCGGCGTTCAGGGGGAGGTTTGCACCAAGGAGGACCGCGTGCGGATCCGGTCCAAGCCCGGCCGTAAAGGCGGACGCATCGCCTGGGCCTACCCAGGGATGCGCTTTCGGGTCATCGGCGGGCCGGAGTGTGGCGACGGATGGGTCTGGTGGGAAGTGGAATTCGAGAACGGCATCGTCGGGTGGATTGCCGAAGGCCCCGACCGCCGGGACCCCAAGTTCATATGCCCCCTTTCCCCGTAATGTGGGCCTGGTCCTCGGCGGCTTCTCGCTTCAATCTATAGGGGTGGGGGAAGGCATTGTCTTCCTCCCACCCAAAGTGGATAAGGTGGGGTAGCACCTGCTCAAGAAACCTTTGCAGAGCGTCGGTATGGCACGGTTTTCCCCTGGGGCCATCCTTTTTGGCAAGTATCGCGTTGAGCGCCTTTTGGGGCGTGGGGGGTTTTCCGAAGTGTACCTGGTCACCCATGTGCGGCGGCGGGCGCCCCGGGCTCTCAAGGTGCTTACCCGTGGGGGGCGCGTGACTTCGGGGATATGGGACAACGTGGCCCGCCGTTTCCGCCTGGAGGCGCAACTGGGGACGCGCTTTGCCCAGGAACCCCACATCGTGCGGGTGTACGAGTTCGTGCGAGACCGGGAACAGGGCATGTTGGGTCTGGTGATGGAGTACATGCCCGGCGGCTCCCTCAAGGACCGCATACGCCGGGCCCGGCGCCAGGGCCTGCCCGGCCTGAGCATCGGCGATGTGGTGCGAACGGCTTACCATGTGGCCCTGGGCCTGGCCGTCCTGCACCGCGAGGGTTTCGTGCACCGGGATGTCAAGCCCTCCAACATCCTCTACGATACCCGGGGCAACGCCAAGATTGCCGACCTGGGTGTGGTCCAGATGCAGCATGGGCTGACCGGCCGCACCCAGCTGGGCGAGGCCGCGCCCCATCACCCTGGCACCCGGAAATACATGAGTCCGGAACAGGAGGCCTCCCGGGACTACCTGCCTCCGGCCTCCGATATCTACAGTCTGGGCCTCACGTTGTTCGAGGCGCTGACCTTTCAAAACTACAAGAAACTGCAGCCCGGGGCCCGGGTTTCCCACTTCCGCGCCGACGTTCCCCCGTGGCTCGATGACCTCCTGGCCCAAATGCTGGACCCGGACCCCCGGGCCCGCCCATGGGACGGCGCGGAACTGGCCCGCCTGCTGGCCCCTTATGTGACTTCTGGGATGACGCAAGGTCCCCCGCCCACCGAGACCTTTTCCACCTGGAGCGACGAGACCCTGAGCGAAGACGACGAAGCCACCCTGGAGGTCACACAACCCCCGCCGCGGCGGGGCCGGGCCCAAAGGCCGCGGTCCCGGGCCAGACCATCTCCACAGCACGACCCCTTCGAACCTGTCCCGCAATATTCCGGCCCGGAATACCCTCGGTCACCGCAGCCCATCTCCGCCCGGGCCCGATGGCTCTGGGGGTCCCTGGCCCTCTTGTTCCTGTGCCTGAGCCTGATGATGGTGGCCAGCGTATTCTGGCTCGCCCAGGGCCGCGCCCAAAGGAGGGCCACGCCCAAACGGGGCACAACGCTGGCTGCTCAGGATGTTCTGGGGACGTTGCAGGCGCCAACACCCACCGTTGCCCCGCGGCCAACTGCCCTGCCCACGGCCACATCTTCGGGCGTCATCCGGGCGGTGCAGTTGTGGAACCAGATGACGATGCCGGACGAAGTGTACAGCCTGGCCTTTTCCCCCGATGGCGCGCTGCTGGCCGCCGGCGCGCGGGATGGCACCATCCAGATATGGCAGGTGCGCGATGGCACCCCGGTTCGCACCTTGAGGGGGCATCTCTGGGTGGTGGAAGGCCTGGCCTTTTCCCCCGATGGTGCGCTGCTGGCTTCAGGTTCCCGTGATAAAACCGTGCGCATATGGCGCCTTGCCGATGGTCGGCTGCTGCGCACCCTCAAGGGCGGGGGGCAGTCGGTTTGGGACGTGGCCTTTTCCCCCGATGGCCGCCTCGTAGCCGCAGGGCTTTGGAGCGGCGCGGTGCGCCTGTGGCGGCCGACCACCGGGGGCCTTGTGACCAGCCTCTCGGCCCACAAATGGGGGGTGCGGAGTGTGGCCTTTTCCCCCGATGGGCAGTACCTGGCTTCCGGCGCGGCGGACCGGGTCATCCAGGTGTATCGGGTCAAGGGTTGGGCACAGGTGCTTACGCTCACAGGCCATCGGGACGACGTCGATAGCCTGGCCTTTTCCCCGGATGGCACGTTGCTGGCTTCCGGTTCCTGGGATGCCACCGTGCGGGTGTGGCGTCTGACCGATGGTCAGGGGGTATATACCTTCCGGGACCATGAGGACCGGGTCCTGGGGGTGGCCTTTTCCCCCGATGGTCTGTACCTGGCCTCGGCTTCCAAGGATGGCACCGTGCGGATTTGGCGTATGACCGATGGGCGGCTTCTCTACACGTTGAGCGGGCATACAGACTGGGTGACCGCGGTGGCCTTTTCCCCCGATGGAGCAGTTCTGGCTTCGGCTTCCAAAGATGGCACGGTCCGGCTGTGGAATGTGGTTAAATAGCGGGGGACGCCATCAAGGAGCAGGCTATGCCACGCTTTTCTGCCGGAACCGTGCTTTTGGGGAAGTATCGCATCGAGCGCCTTTTGGGGAAGGGCGGCTTTGCCGAGGTCTACCTGGCGACGCATCTGCATCTGCAGGCCCCCCGGGCCCTCAAAATCGTGACCCAATCGACCCAGCGCCTCAAACGGGTGCTGGCCCGCTTTCAGCTG
Source organism: Anaerolineales bacterium (assembly GCA_026991215.1). Classification (GTDB taxonomy): domain Bacteria; phylum Chloroflexota; class Anaerolineae; order Anaerolineales; family DRMV01; genus S139-71. Next base: position 5,189 of record JALXBY010000045.1, on the reverse strand, counting down.
GAGGCCCGCCTGGGGGCCCAGCTGGCCCAGGCCGAGGGCATCGTCCGGGTATACGACTACGAACCCGACCCCAAGAACGGCCTGTACGTCCTGGTCATGGAATACATGCCCGGCGGTTCCCTCAAGGACCGCTTGCGCCAGGCCCGTGAGGGCCTGCCCGTGGAGGCCGTGGTCCGCCTTGCCCAAGAAGCGGCCCAGGGCTTACTGGCCCTGCATTCCCAGGGCTATGTACATCGGGATATCAAACCCTCCAACATCCTGTTCGATGCCAGGGACCGGGCCAAGATCGCGGATTTGGGCATCGTCCAGACGCCCGACCACACGACCCGGATGGGTGGGCAGGCCAGGTCCCATCCGGGTACGCCCCTGTACATGAGTCCGGAGCAGGAGAACAGTACGGGCCCCCTGCCCCCGGCTTCGGACATCTATAGCCTGGGCGCGGTTTTGTTCGAGGCCCTCACGTTGAAGCAGTATAAGAGGGTACGGCCTGGGACGCGAGTCTCCCAATTGCGATCCGACGTTCCTTCATGGCTGGACGAACTGGTGGCCCGCATGCTGGCCCCGGTCCCCAAAGACCGGCCCTGGGATGCGGCCGAACTCCTGGAGTACCTGGAGCGACGACGGCCGCCCCGGGAGACCTTCGTCTCCACGCCTTCGTGGTTCACCGAATCGACGAGCGCGACCCTGGACGACGACGCCCTGACCGATTTGGTGGAGGATGACGTCCCTGCTTCGGGTGCGGCGTCTGGCGTGGCGCCTCCGCCGCCGCCACCGCCTTCCCCGTCCTACGGCGGTGCTGGGGTCGCCGACGAAGCAACGTCCCCGACGCCTTCCCAGGAACAGCTCCCGCCCACGCCAACCCCGCCTGAAGCCCAGGCCATGCCCTTCTGGGTGGCCCACGCGTTCCACGCCCCCGGCCCTGTGCAGGCCCTGGCCACCCACGATGTATGGGTCTTCGTGGGTGTTCAACATGCCGTTTTGGCCTGGCATTCCCAGGTGGATAACATCACCGCCCTCTACGGGCATGGGGGCTACGTCACCGCGTTGGTTCCCCTGCCCAGCGCGCCAGGGCAGACCCGTTTCGTCAGCGCGGGCCACGATGGTCAGGTGCTGGTCTGGAGCTTCCCGCAACAAAAAACACCCGTCCATGGGTATACGCCGGCGCCGTATGGCATTCGGCATCTGGCCCTGCAGCCCATCACGCGCGGCCTGCCCTACCTGGCGGGGGTGGACATCCGAGGGCACATCTACCTCTGGCAGGGCCTTCAGCCCGAGCCAGTGCTCCATTTTCAGGCCGGCAAGGCCGAACCCGCAGACCTGGCCTGGCTGGACGCGCAACACCTGGTCCTGGCCGAGGTGCAGGGGCGATTGACCATCTGGCGGATTTCCCCTTCCGGGGCCCGGCCGGTGCGTAAGTGGCGTTACCCCACTGGATGGACGGCCCTGGCCATCCAGGGACGGACGGCCTTGTTGGGGAGCGAATCCGGGTACGTCTGGATGCTCAGCCTGGACAACGGCCACGTCATCCGGCGCCACGCGGCCCATCAGGACCAGGTGGTGGCTGTGGCCTTCGTCGGGGAGGGGTTCGTCTCTGTGGGTTGGGACCGGCGCCTTTTGTTCTGGCGGGGGAAACAGAGCCTCTGGGAGACGACCCTGCCCGCAACCCCCTTGAGCACGTGGATGGAGGGCAGCCAGACCCTCTGGATTGGCTGCCACGATGGGACGGTGTTGCGGGTTTCCCTGATACCTTTCCTCCAGGGATGGCAAACGTGACATCCCTACTGGGGACATCAACACAAGGGAGGTGCTCCATGGCCCGTGAATGCATCGCGGTGGTGACCGACGACGGTCAGCGGGTTGCCGCCCACTTTGGGCGGGCTTCGGCCTTCGTGGTCTTCGTTGTGGAAGATGGTCGAATCGTTGCCCGGGAGACCCGGCAGAAGCCCACGGTGCCCCACAACCACGAGCACACGCCCGAAGCCATCCGGGCACGGATGCAGCGCATGGTGGAACCCGTGGCCGACTGCCAGGTCCTGATTGCCGGAGGCATGGGCCGGCCCGCCTATACCCGGTTGACCGAGCAGGGCTATCGGGTCTACCTGGCTTCGGGGTCGGTGGATGAGGTCGTGCAGGCTTATCTGGAGGGCCGTCTGCAATCGGACCTGCGGCGCCTGCACGAACCCCACGGCCACCATGGGCACAGGCACGCCCATGGCGCGCATTAGGCCCACGAAACGAAGCCCCGGCCCAAACAGGCCGGGGCTTTCCTTACTTCCATAATATTTGGGAGGGCATTGCCCTCCCCTACCCGCGCGGGGCCGGGGCTCTTCCTATTCCACTACGATGACCGGGTCCCCTGCTTCGGCCTGGCCGATGACCCAATAGGGCTGGCCACGGCGTTCCGCGGCGGCCCGGAACGCCGCGAGTTTCTCTTCCGGCACCCCCAGCAGCAGGCCCCCGCTGGTCTGGGCATCGAAGAGGAGCAGTTGTTCCGGTTGCTCCAGCGGCCGGGCAAAGGTCACGTGGGGCAGGTAGGTTTCGTAGTTGGAGTACGACCCGCCGGGGAAAATCCCCATGCGGGCGTATTGGAAGGCCGGTTCCATGATGGGGACCGCCTCCCACCGGATGCGCAATCGCACGCCCGAGGATTCGGCCATCTCCCAGGCGTGGCCCAGCAGACCGTAGCCGGTGATGTCCGTCGCGGCTTGCAGGCCGGCTTCCTGGGCGGCAAGGGCGGCGTCCCGGTTCAGGCGCATCATCCAGTCCTGGACCAGGGCAACGTGGGCAGGTTCGGCTTTGCCCTGCTTGAGCGCGGTGGTGATGGTGCCCGTCCCCAGGGGTTTGGTCAGCACCAGGTGGTCCCCAGGCCGCAACCCGTTCTTCCGCAACATGCGGGCCGGGTCCACCCAGGCCAGGACCACCAACCCGAACTTGGGTTCTTCGTCCTGCAGGCTGTGGCCGCCGGCGATCCAGGCCCCGGCCTCCCGCACCTTTTCCCCCGCGCCCCGCAGGATGGCTTGTGGGATGGCCACCGGCCAGCCCGCGGGTATGGCCAGCACGCTCAGGGCCAGAAAGGGCCGCGCAGCCATGGCGTAGGCGTCGGAAAGGCTGTTGGCCGCGGCCACCGCGCCATAGACGTAGGGGTCGTCCACCACGGGGGTGAACATATCCACCGTGGCGACCAGGGCCTGCCGCGCGGTCACCTGCCAGACCGCGGCATCCTCCGGTGGGTGCAGTCCGGCCAGGAGCGTCTCCGGCAGGCTATCTTTGGGGAAAATTTCGTGCAGGGGGCGCAGAACCTGCGCCAGCGCATCCGCGCTTAGCTTGGATGCTCACCCTGCACAGCGGGCGTACGCGGTCAGCCGGATTTCCCTGCCGTTGCGCGGGGACTTGGCACCGCTCATGGCGTCCTCCATCGCGCGCTGATGCCTCAGGGCATTCTACCCCGCGGGAGCAAGGTTGTTCTGAAGAGTGAGATGAAATCCGGGCCTACCCAGGCGGGAAGGGCCGCAGCAGGCTGCGCAGGGCCGCCGGGGCCAGCGTCCACAACCGGGGCGCGCGCAAAAGCCCCCAGGCCAGGACCGGCGCCATCCGGTCCCGGGGGTGCCGGCCCAGCAGTTCGGCCATCCCCTGGGGCAGGTGCTCGATGAGCCAGCGGTAGTGGCCTTCCCGGAAGTGGTGTAAGGCCCGGCGGATGAGCCAGTGCAGCCACAGTTCCCGGTAAAGGTCCCGGGCCGCCCGGCGGAGGGGGCGGCCTTGGGGGAGCGACCGGGCTACGGCCTGGGCTGCCCAAAGTCCGGTTACCGTGCCGCCCACGGTGGAATTCTTGACCTGGCCCGCCGCGTCGCCCAGGAAGTACACGGGTACACGGCCCAGCCGGGTTTCTGCACGAAGACCGGGACGGTACAGGGCCACCCACGCGCCCTGGTGCGCACCCAGGGGCAGCCCCATCTCCTGGGCAAAGGCCCGGAGCGCTGCGGCCGGGTTGACCCCCGCGTCGGTCATCACGCCCAAAGCACCGGTCGTCGGCCCTTCGGGAATCAGCCAGAAGAAATAGCGGGTCTGCCGGGGCCGGAACCACACCTGGGTGCGGCGGGGGTCCCAGCCCTGGGGCAGAGGCACCCGGGCCTGCACGATGGGGATGGCCGGCGGCATGGCCAGGCCCAGCCGACGGCGGACATCGCTGAACACGCCGTCTGCGGCCAGAAGGCCCCGGGTCACGGTCACGGTGATCGCGGTCGCGCGGGACCGCTGCAGGGTGACCTGCACCAGGCCCTGGGCCGTGGCCTCCAGGCGTTGCAACCGGTGCCCCAGGTGGATGCGCACGCCGGCTTCCTGGGCCTTTTGGTAGAGGGCATGGAGCAGCCGGGCGCGGTCGATGACCAGGTCGGCCTGGTGGAAGCGGAGGGTGCGGCTGGCCGGGCCTGCCGCGACCGTCATCCACGGGCTTTCGTGGAGGCACACCGTTTCCAGGGGGAAGGGGTAGACCTCCCGAAAGGCCGCGGTCACGATGAGGGTGCGCTCTCGCGGGCGGAAGCGGGGCTGTTGTTCGAACACCGCAACCTCGAACCCCTGTTTGGCCAGCAGGTATGCCGCCAAAAGTCCAGAAGACGAAGCCCCGATGACCGCAATCTCAACCTGCATGGAAAAACCCCTCAATTCGGATGGGATGCCAGGACCTCCGGCCCTGGGATGTCCTGTGGGCCGCAAAAGGGCCGGGTTGGGGACGTTGCCCCCAAAGCGCCGTGAGTATATCATGGCAAGCGGCGCCGGTCGGCGCCCTGGTATAATGCGCTTCGCTTTTGGAGGCGGATATGAGTGCCCCATGGACGTGCCCGACCTGTAATACCCAGGTGGCGGAAGAGCAGACCCAGTGCCCCGTATGTGGTACGCCCCGACCTGAACCCGCAGCCGAGGAAAAGCCAGCCCAGGCCGCGGCCGAGGCCGCGCCTTCCCGTTCCCGCCCGGCCTGGTCAGGCCCGCGGATGCCCGTGATTACCCTGAGCCTGCCCGTCGCGCTGTTGATGCTGGCCGTGTTCGTTTCCCTGGGCGCGGGTTCGGTGTATGCCATCCTCCAGCGGGCCAATCGCATCGTGGAACCCACGCCCGTGCCTACGGATACCCCCACGCCCACGGCCACGCCCTCGCCCACCCCGGTCACGCCGACGCCCACGAACACCCCCTTACCC
>JALXBY010000044.1 GCA_026991215.1 Anaerolineales bacterium | reverse complement strand
GGGATGCACGTCGCGCCGTCCGGCCCCCTGACCGAAACCCTGACCCCCGGCCGGCCCGTGACCTTCCTCTGGACCGTGCGGGGCGAGGAGCCGGGCCGCTACCAGGCCGTGCTCACCCTTCAACTGCGGCTCGAACCCAAAGCCGGCGGGCCGGTGCAGACCCTTTCCCTGGCCCAGGAGGTGCTGCCCCTGGAGGTGGTCAACTTCCTGGGGTTGAGCGGCTTCTGGGTACGGATGCTGGGCACCCTCTCCGGCCTCCTCAGCCTGGTCCTGGTCATCCCCGATTTGCTGGACCTGTGGGAACGCCTGCGCGGGCGCGCCCGGCGGTGAAGGCCCTGTCATGATGCGGGCAATGCACACGCCATGGGAGCCGAGGGCCATGCGGCGGTTGCTGTGGGCAGTTGTGGCCTTTGCGTTGGTAGCCGGTGTGGTCTTGCGCCTTCTGGACCTGACCGACCCGCCCCTGGACTTCTACCCCACCCGCCAGTATCAGGGGCTGATTCTGGCCCGCAGTTTCTACCTGCAGTGGCGGCCCGGCCCCATCACCCAGAAGGAAATCGAACAGCGGGCCGCGGGCATCTACGTGCCCCGATATGAGCCGCCCCTGTTGCCCATGCTCATGGCCCGGATTTACCTGGCCGTGGGCCGCGAGGTGCCCTGGGCGGTGCGCATCGTCAACGCCTTCCTCTGGCTGGTGGCCGCGGGCGGGCTGGCCCTGTGGCTACGGGAAGCAGGCCTCCGCACCCGCGCAGGCCTGGCCGCGGCCCTGAGTTACTGGATGCTGCTCCCCTTCGCCGTGCAGACCAGCCGGGCCTTCCTGCCGGACCCGGCCATGGTGACCTTGCTGGTCTGGAGCCTGGGCCTCTGGATGTACGCCCGGCGGACCGGCCGTCGGGTCGGGTACCTGCTGGCCGGGCTGCTGGGCGCCGCGGCCGCGGTGGTGAAAATCTACGCGTTGTTCTTCCTGGTCCTTGGGCCGGCGGCCTTGTTGCTGTTTGGGGAAAAGGAAGACCCGCGGCCCCCACGTCTGGCCTGGCTGGTCTGGGCGCTCCCGGCCCTGGTCGCGGTGCCCGTGTACCTGCGCCTCCACACACCGGGCCAGGCCTCCTCCTTCCTCCTTTCGTGGACGCTGCGGGTCGCGCGCTGGTGGCGTTCCCCCATGCCTTATGGCGGCTGGATGGACCTGGTCAACAACAACCTGCACGGCGGATGGGTGGTGCTGGCGACCCTGGCCTGGCTGTGGAAACGCCGCACCCGCCGGGGCTACGCGCTGGCCCTGGGCTGGCTCGCGGGGTACCTGGCCTTTGGTCTGGTCTTCCTCTTACAGTACGCCACCCATGCCTACTATCACCTGCCCTTGGTGCCCTGGGTGGCCCTGGGCCTGGCCCTGGCCGCGGAGGACCTCTACCAGCAGGCCCTGACCTGGCCCCGGTTCAGGCAGGCGTTGTTGGCGCTGCTAACCGTGCCGGTCCTCGTTTACCCGGTGGGGATTACCTACTGGAACCTGATTTCCGTGGACTACCGACCCCGGATTGCGCTATACCAGCGTTTGGGGAAGGAACTGCCGGAAGGCAAAATCGTGGCCGTGACCGAGGCCTACGGCCTGCCCTTGCTCTACTACGGCGGTGTGCGGGTCATCCGCTGGCCCAGTCAGGCCTATGCCGTGCTGTTTGGCGCTTGGGACCCTGGCTTTGAAAACGTCTTCCGCGCCCGCACCCAGGGCGCGGACTACTTCCTCGTGACCGATTTCGAGGAGTTCTGGCGCCAGGAACCCCTGCGGCGGTACCTTTACGATACGTTCCCCCTGGTGCATCAGGGCGGGGATTACCTGCTTTGGGATTTACGCCGACCGCGACGGTGACCCAGGGACTACCCCATCTGGCGCTTGTAACGGTACACAATCCGGCCGCGGCTCACGTCATAGGGGGAAAGTTCCACCCGCACCCGGTCCCCCAAAAGGATGCGGATGTAGTGCTTGCGCATCCGGCCCGAAAGGTAGGCCAGGATTTCCTGGCCGTTGTCCAGCCGGACCTTGAACTGGGTATCGGGCAGGGCCTCGATGACCACACCCTCGACTTCGATTTTGTCCTTGGCCATGAACACGTCCTCCAATGGGCGGGGAGTCCGGCGCCGGGCCGGGGGAAACCGGCCCTGGAAAACGCCGCCTTAAGTGTAGCGAGGTTGGGGGAAAAGGCAATGTCGGTAGACAGTGGACAGCGGTCGGCGGTCGGCAGTCAGCGGTCAGCGGACGATGCACGCTGCATCGTCCGGAAAAACGTTGACACCTTTGGCCTCCTACCGCCATGCAAAATATCACAAAGGAGGTCAAAGATGCCCGAGAAACAACAGCGACGCGTCTACAGCGAAGCCTTCAAGCGACAGGTCGTCCAGGAGTACGAACAAGGGGCCAGCGTCACCTCCCTGATGCGGAAATACGGCAT
>JALXBY010000043.1 GCA_026991215.1 Anaerolineales bacterium | reverse complement strand
GGCCCAGGCTTCGGTGCTTTGGATGTGCATCATCCTTCCTCCTTGTTTGTACGAACACCAACCAAAGGGAATGCTCACTATACCAGGGAGATGTGATAAAGGATCAGACCTAATATAACCAGATTGCATGCCGTCGCCACAACGTTTCGCGTGGCCCAGGCGTTTTTCTTATTCTGCATATGCGCACACTGAGACACGGAGGCCACAGTGTATCCGTTGAAAAAGTCCAAATTTCCTCTGTGTTCTCTGTGCCTCCGTGAGAAAGTACAGGAGGATGACCCTTACCTCATAACCCGCTACCCCCTGCGGTCAACGCAGCGAACAACCGTAAGTAGTCCCGGAGCAGGCGGGGGAGGAGGAAGTGCCGGCGCACGTGCTCGCGGCCGGCCTGCCCCAGCCGGCGGGCTTCTTCAGGATGCCGGAGCAAATGCAACATCCGCGCCGCGGCCTCCTCTATGGAATCCACCAGGTAGCCCGTTTCCCCATCCAGCACCTGCAGGGGAATGCCACCGACCCGGCCCCCGACCACGGGTTTGGCCTTCCACAGGGCTTCGGCCACCGCGAGGCCAAAGCCCTCCCGCGTGGACTTCTGCACCACCACCGCGGCCTGGGCCTGGAACGCGGCCACTTCCAGCGGGCCTACGCCGTGGAAATTGTGCAACACGTGGATGTCAAAGTCCTCCCCGGCATGGCGCAGGACCCGGTCCAGGTAAAACCAGCCTTCGGGGTCGTCATGGGCCATGACCCCCACCAGGGCCAGTTGAACGTCGGGTACTTCCTGCTTTACCAGGCGATAGGCGTCTATGACGCCCAGGGGGTCCTTCCAGGGATCGAAGCGGGCCACCTGAAGGAGCAGGGGCCGGTCGGGGTCCACGCCAAAGCGGGCCATGGTCGTCCGGGCCTTTTCCGGGGGCACGGGCTGATTTTTTGGCGCCAGGGGGTCGATGGTTGGGGGAATGATGGCGATTTGCGGCCCCGCGAGTCCGGGGAACACGAAATCCTGCAGGGTGAAAATGGCCGCGTCGTATTCCTGGACGTAAGGCAGGAAGAAATCGCGAAAGGGCGGATGGGGATGGGAGGTATCGATGTGGCAACGCCAGATCCAGAACCGTCCGCCCCGGCCTTCAGTGAAGCGCCGCAGGCCTGCAGGCTGGGGGTCGTGGACCACTACGAAATCGTAGGCGCCTTCGAAGCGGGCCGCGTTTTCTCGGTTGTAGCGCGTCCAGATGGCCTGCATCTCGGGGGTGAAGTCCAGCCGCATGCCCTGCAAGCCGTTGTGACAGGCTTTGGTCACCTGGAAGAACTCGTTTTCGCCGTGGATGACCTGCCACGCGGCTTCCAGGCCCACATCCTGCATCAGGGGGACCAGGGACTGGAGGATTTCGGCCACGCCACCACCGAACGCGGTCGCGTTGATGTGCACCACCCGCGCGCCGCGAAGCCCGCGGGCCAGGGTTTCAATTTCTTCCAACAACGCATCGGGAACAATGCCTTGATACTCGGCCAGCCGTTTGGCCTGGGTGGGAATGGTCTGGAGCATGGGGGACTCCTTTGAAGATATTGCTAAAAGCCTGCTTCCCCGCACGGGAAAACGGTATACTAAAGCCGCACCTGCACGAATGGAGGTCAACCATGACGCGCATGGGTGCCCGTGAGGCACGGGCCAAATTCGCGGATTTGTTGGGCCGGGTCTATTACGCCAAGGAAATCATCATCATTGAGCGCGCCGGCAGGCCCATGGTGGCCGTTGTTCCGATTGACCTGTATGAACGTTGGATGGCCGAACGTGAAGCCCGTTTTCAGGTCCTGGACCGCATAAGGGCCAGGGCGCCTCGCCTTCCCGAAGAGGAAGTGCGCAAGGATATTGAAGCCGCGCTCCAGGCCATCCGAACGGCCCATGCTCAGGGTCGTGATTGATACCAACGTGTTCGTCAGTGCTTTGCTCAACCCACTGGGCGCGCCGGCCCGTATTTTGGATGCATGGAAGGCCGGGAAGTTCGTTTTGGTCATGTCTCCTGAGTTAGCCACGGAAATCGTCCGTGTCCTTCAGTATCCGAAAATCCGGGAGAAATACGGTCTTCGTGAACACGATATTCTTGACCTCTTGATCCTGCTTCACCACGAAGTCTTCTGGGTTTCCGGCAACCCAACCCAGGTGCAGGGAACGCTCCCCGAGGACCCCGAAGACGAAAAAGTGCTGGCCACCGCGATAGCAGGCCAAGCAGACGTCATCGTAACTGGTGACCAACATTTACTGCGCCTCGGGGGAATTTCGGCAAATACCCATCCTCCCGCCACACCAGGTGCTGCATCTTTTGGAAGCAGATTGAGAGGACGCCCTCGCACCTTCCGGGGGCCACACGTCTAACCCTTTATGGAACCGGCCAGGATGCCCCGTACGAAGTAGCGCTGCAGGGTGAGGAAGACCACCAGGGGCAGGGCCATGGTTACGAACGCGGCCGCGGTGAGCAGGTGCCAGTTCTGGCCCAGGGAGTTGACCAGGCCCGTAAGCTTCACGGTCAGGGGCGCGACGTCCTCCGTGCCGCCCAGGTAAATCAGGGCTACCAACAGGTCGTTCCACACCCACAAGAACTGGAAGATAGCCAGAGAAGCCAGGGCTGGCGTGGAAAGGGGCAGGGCCAGCCGCCAGAACGCGGTCCACTGGGAAGCGCCGTCCAGATATGCGGATTCAAACAGGTCCCTTGGCAGCGCGGCGAAGAAATTGCGCAAGAGGTAAATGGCAAAGGGCAGGCCGTATCCGGTATGGGCCAGCCAGATGCCTACGAAGGTCCCGGCCAGGCCCAGGCGGTTGTAGACCCGGAGCAGGGGAATCAGGGTCATTTGCAGGGGGACAATCATCAGGCCTACGAGCAGGCCGAACAGGAAACGCCGCCCCGGGAAGTCCATCCACGCGAACGCGTACGCAGCCAGCGCGGCCACGGCAATGGGAATCACCGTAGAGGGAATGGTGATGATGAGGCTGTTGCGAAAGGCCCGGGCCATGCCCTGCGCGGTCAGGATTTCCACATAGTTTTGCAGGGTGAACTGCCGCAGGTCCCAGAAGTGGGCGAACACCGTCCACCATCCGCTGGAAAGCACCGCGTCCCGGGGGCGGAAGGAACTGACCAGCAGGCCCACCGTGGGGGTAAGCCATATCAGGGCCACGGAAATCAGCACGCCGTGGAGCAACAAACGCGCGGCAGAGAGACGACGCACCATACGGCCTCCAGGGGAACGCGGTCACGCTGGCCTGCGGCGGGGGGCATTCACATCCCGCAAGAGGATGGCCGCGACGTCCAGGTCCAGATCCGGGAAGGCCTGGGGTGCAACGCGGCCTTGCGTGTACACGGCCTTGTGGGTGTACGACCCGCTGCGTGGGGCCCGGTACACCTCCAGCCGGTCTTCCACCAGGTTGACCAGCCACACCTCAGGCACCCCAAAGCGGGCGTACAGGGGCAGTTTGACCTCCCGGTCGTAGGCCAGGGACGTCTCGCTCACCTCAACCACCAGGTACACGTCCTCCGGGCCGGGATGCGCATCCCGGTAGAAGTCCGCCCGGGGCCGAAGCAACATCAGGTCCGGCTCCGGCTCCGAATGTTCCCCCAGGCGCAGGGGGTCCTGCACGCCCACGATGGCCCGGCCCTGCAATGCGGTGCTGAACAGGGCGTTCAGCCGTTTGACGCACGCGGCATGGCGGCTGCTGATGGGCGAACTCATGACCAGTTCCCCTTCAATGAGTTCCACCCGGTCGTCCTCCCCCAAGATGCCCACTTCGGCCATGCGGTGATAGTCTTCCACCGTGAACCGCCATGTGGTATAGGGCCGCACCCTGACCGTTTCCGCCAGCGTCATCCCTTTCCTCCGAGAACATGCCGGACTCCGGTTCAGATGCTCAACCCACTTCGGGGTCTGGCCTGCGGCGGGGGGCATTCACATCCCGCAAGAGGATGGCCGCGACGTCCAGGTCCAGGTCCGGGAAGGCCTGGGGTGCAACGCGGCCTTGCGTGTACACGGCCTTGTGGGTGTACGACCCGCTGCGCGGGGCCCGGTACACCTCCAGCCGGTCTTCCACCAGGTTGACCAGCCACACCTCAGGCACCCCAAAGCGGGCGTACAGGGGCAGTTTGACCTCCCGGTCGTAGGCCAGGGACGTTTCGCTCACCTCGATTACCAGGTACACGTCCTCCGGGCCGGGATGCGCATCCCGGTAGAAGTCCGCCCGGGGCCGAAGCAACATCAGGTCCGGCTCCGGCTCCGAATGTTCCCCCAGGCGCAGGGGGCTTTGCACGCGCACAATGGCCCGGCCTTGCAACGGGGGGAGCAGGAGCGCGGTCAATCGGTCCACGCACGCGGCATGGCGGCTGCTGATGGGCGAACTCATGACCAGTTCCCCTTCGATGAGTTCCACCCGGTCATCTTCCCCCAAGATGCCCACTTCGGCCATGCGGTGATAGTCTTCCACCGTGAACCGCCATGTGGTGTAAGGCCGCACCCTGACCGTTTCCGCCAGCGTCATCCGTTCCCTCCGCGCGGGCAGGTGTTTTCATTTTACTCTCGGCCGCCTTCCATAAAGCGCCCCATGTTGACCAGCATCACCGGCAGGATGGCCAGAAGCAGGACCACGGCAATCGCGCTGGCCCGCCCGAAGTTCCGAAAGTGGAACATCTCCTTGTACATCCGGTTGGCGATGACTTCGGTGTCGTAATTGCCGTTGGTCATGACGTAGACGATATCGAACACCTTGAGCACGTTGATGATCATGGTCGTGGTCACCACCGCGAGGGTGGGCTTCATCAAGGGGAGGATGATGCGCCAGAAAATCTGCCATTCAGTCGCGCCGTCCACCCGCGCGGCTTCCAAAAGTTCCCTGGGGATGCCCTTATAGGCCGCGGAAAGGATGACCAGGCAGAACCCGGTCCAAATCCACACGCCCACTGCGATGAGCGCGAAGTTGTTGATGCGCCGGTCGGTGAGCCAGGCGATGGGCCTGGCGTCAAACACGTCTACCAGGATGGCGTTGAGCAACCCAATCTGGGGCGCCTGGGGAGGTCGGTAGGCGTACATGAAGAGCCAGATGACCCCCGCACCGGCGAACGAAATCGCCATGGGCAGGAACACCGCGGACTTGAACCACTTTTCGTATCCAACCCGGTCGGCCATGACCGCGAGGACCAGGCCCAGGCTCACCGTGGCCGAGGTGAAAAACACAATCCACAACAGGTTGTTGCGGAACGCAATGCGCATGGGCCGCGCGGTGAAGACCCAGCGGTAGTTCTCCCAGCCCACGAAGGTGGTGCCCCGCGCGTCGTAGAAACTCAGGCGAATGGTCTCTACCGTGGGGTACACCAGGTACGCGGCCACAATGAGCAGGGCCGGTGCCAGATACAACCAGGGAAGCCAGGGCTTTTGCCAGCGCATGGCTCGTCAGGGCAGTCGGCAGTCAGCGGTCAGCAGTCAGCAGCCAGCGGTTGTTGGGGGGCGGTGGGCCGGCGGAAGAGATCCTCCAGCCCACCGCTTCCCTCGCTACCCGCTATCTGCTAACGGCTATCCGCTCACGGCTATCCGCTCACGGCTACTTGTACGCATCCTGGGCCGCGGCTTCGATGGCCTGGAGCACCTCATCCAGCGGCTGGCCGCTCACATAGTCCAGCACGCCCTGCCAGAACGCACCCGCACCCACCGCGGCCGGCATCAGGTCCGAGCCGTCGAAGCGGGCCACTTCGGCCTCCACGATGGCCTTGGCCATGTTGCGGGTCAGGTCGTCGGGGTAGGCGTCCAGGGGTACCTGCTTGTTCGCGGAGATGAAGCCTCCCTTCTTGGCCCAGATGGTCTGGGGTTCCGCGCTGGCCAGGTACTTCACGAATTCCCGCACTTCGGGCGTGTCGTTGAAGACCACCACCACGTCGCCCGCGATGAGGGCCGGGGTGCCCCACTTGGGGTCGATGGGCGGCAGCACGAAGAAGTTGTAATCCTCGCCCGCCTTCAGACCCTCAGGGAAGAAGCCGGTGATGAAGGAAGCCTGACGGTGCAGGTAACAGCCGGGCGGGTCCTCGAAGAGGGGCCGGGGCGCATCGCCGAAGTTCGTATTGAGCGCACCCTGGGGACCACCGTAGACGTAATTCTCGTTGAGCACGATCTCGCCGAACATCTCCCAGGCCTTCTTGACCGCGGGGTCGGTCCAGGGGATTTCGTGGCGGACCCACTGGTCGTACACTTCAGGCCCTGCAGTGCGCAGCATGATGTCTTCGATCCAGTCGGTACCGGGCCAGCCGCTGGCCGCACCGCTCTCCAGGCCGATGCACCACGCGGTCGCGCCGTCCTGGGCAATCTGTTCGGTCAGGTCCATCATTTCGTCCCAGGTCGTGGGCACGGTGTAGCCCCGGGCCTCAAACGCTTTGGGGTTGTACCAGACCAGGCTCTTGATGGCCACCTTGTAGAAGATGCCGTAGAGCTTGCCATCATAGCTGGCCAGATCGACCCAGGATTGCCCATAGTCCTTCTTGATTTGTTCCACATCGAGGATGTCATCCAGGGGAACCAGCTTGCCCTGGGCCGCGAACTCGTACAACTGGCCGGGGTTGGGGAGGATGGCGATGTCCGGCGGGTTCCCGGCCTCCACGCGTGTGGTCAGCACCGCGGCCAGGTCGCGGGTGCCTTCAAAGGCCACGCCGATGCCTGTCTTCTCGGTGAAGGGCGCGACCGCATCCTGGAAGGCCTCCCGCTCCGAGCCGCCCCACACGCCCAGGACCACGATGGCGCTCTTCTTGGGCCTGACTTCGACGGTTTTCACCACCTCCTGGGTCACGACCACTTGCTTTTCCTTGACGACCTCTTGGGTGACGACCACGGTCTCCACGACCTTTTCGGGCTGGCACGCGGCCAGCAACGCCAGCCCAAGCACGAACAGGAACACGAGCAGCAGCCGTCGCATGACACACCTCCCCTATGGGGTGTTTGAACCGGAACCGCACGAAGCCCGCACCACGAGTTCGATCGGAAGCCGTTGGGAAACCGCGGGCCGCCCCTGCAGGCGATGCAGCATCAACTGCCCCGCGGCAAACCCCAAGTCCCAGGCCGGGACCCGAACGGTGGTCAGGGGCGGGATGGTGTAGGCGGCCAGGGGAAGGTCGTCGAAGCCCACCACCGCCATGTCCTGGGGGACCCGGACTCCGGCTTCCCACAGGGCATAAAGCGCGCCCAGGGCCACCAAATCGCTGGCCACGAACACCGCGGTAGGCCGGGGCTGCACTTCCAGCAGGGCTTGCATGGCCTTGCGGCCGCTGGCTTCGTCGAAGTCGCCGTATTGAATCCATTGGGGAAGTGGGGTAATCCCGGCCTCCCGCAGCGCGAGCCGGTACCCCTCCAGACGCTGCCGCGCGGAAACGTACTCCGGCCGCGCGTTCGTGATGATGGCAATACGGCGGTGGCCCAGGCGCAGTAAGTGGGAAACCGCTCGTTTGGCGCCGGCCACGTTGTCCACGTCCACATAGGGCAGCGCCAGCCCCGGCACCTGCCCATGGAGCACCACGGGCACCTCCCGCCGGACCAGTTCGGCCAGCACCGGGTCCTCGGCTTTGGGGCCGGAGATGATGAGGCCGTCGGCATACCCGCCCAGGGCCAGTTCCAGCACCACGTCATCGGGTTCCTGGGGTTCGATAGGTCGGAACAGCAGCGAGTAGCCCTGCGCGTGCAGGGCCGAAGCCAACCCTTGCAACAACCCAGGGAGGAAGACGTCCCGGTAGTTCACGTCAGGCCCCCGATGCCAGACCAGGGCCACGGTCCGGGTGCGGCCTTCCACCAGGCTGCGGGCCGCGGCATGGGGGAAGTATTGAAGTTTCCTTGCCGCCTCCCAGACCCGGCGGCGGGTCTCTTCACTGATATGGGCATGGGGCGCGTTGTTCAACACCAGGGAAACCGTGGTTCGGGAAACCCCGGCCAGGCGGGCCACATCAAAAGAAGAAGCGCGGCGCTTACGGGGCATAAAGGCTCCCGGCGGGCGGGATAGGTAACACCTGTTACCAAAATCATAAAGACAAGATGCCCCCAGGTCAAGGGGGTGATGTTTTTCGAATATTGATAAAAGTGCCAAGAACCATTGGGCAAGTGTTTTCCGTCTCTTTGTGCGGGCGCATGTTAGAACATGAAAATGTTTGCCAGCCCCCAACCAACCTTGTAATGCCCAGGTCCCGCGAGTATAATGGGGGCCGACCCATGTCGGGGCGTGGCGCAGCCCGGTAGCGCACCGCAATGGGGTTGCGGGGGTCGGCGGTTCAAATCCGCCCGCCCCGACCTTCTCCC
>JALXBY010000042.1 GCA_026991215.1 Anaerolineales bacterium | reverse complement strand
CCCACCCTGGAGGCCCTGGCCGAAACGCCGGGTCCCCAGGCCTCTCTGTACCAGGGCCTGGCCCAGGCCTTCCGCCGAACCCAGAACCTGCCCGAAGGTTACCGGCTGGTGGAAGCAGGGCGGGCGCTGGCCCGCGCGGGCCGCTGGGAAGAGGCCTTCTGGCTGTGGCAACAGGCCGTACAGCGGGAACCGGAGAACCCCGCGGCCCTGGTCTACTACGGCCTTGGCCTGGCCCGGCAGGGGGCCTTTACCCAGGCGCAAAGGGTCTGGAAGCAAGCCCGCCGCCTGGCCCCAGCGGACCCGTTGCCCGCCTACCTGCTGGGCCTGCTGGCCCTGCACCAGAACCAACCGGCCGAGGCCACAGCCTGGCTCTGGCGGGCCGTGGCCCTGGCCCCTTCCCAGCCCCTCTTCCGCTATGCCCTGGCCCAGAGTCTGGCCCGGCAGCCCGGCTTCTTCCCCCAGGCCTGGCAGGTGATGGAGAACGCGGTCCGGCTGGCGCCCCAGGACCCCCGGGCCTACCACCTGGCCGCGGGCTTTGCCCTGGAACACCGGGTTTACCTGGAGGACCGGGTGCTGCCCTGGCTCCGCCGGCTGCTGCAGCGCCATCCCGACGATGCCACGGGCTGGGTGCTCCTGGGCCGGGTGTATCTGGAACTGGGGCAGCCCGCGCTGGCCCACCGCTTCCTGCAAAAGGCCCAGACCCTGGACCCCACCAGCCCGGACCTGCACCGCGCCTGGGCGCTGTATTACCGGATGCAGAACCAACCCCAGGCCGCGCAACGCCACCTGGACCTGGCCCGCCAGTACACGCTGCCCGGCCTGTGGCCTACGGTGGTTCCCTGAAATAAATTTAGGGGAGGGCAATGCCCTCCCCTACCCAATTTTCGGGTTTTCATGGTCATGGGGAAACCGGAGGGTTCGGTCACCCCGCGTGGATGTGGGTGCCCGCGCCCTCCAGCGCGGCCAGGATGGGCCGTTCCTGTACCCGGCCATCCGCGATGATGACCTGGGGCACGCCCTGGGCCAGGGCTTCCTGCGCGGCCAGCACCTTCTTCTTCATGCGGCCCTGGGCGTAGGCCATGGCCTGTTCCAGTTCGTGGGCGGCCAGCCGGGGGATGAGGGAAGCCTCGTCGGGGAAGTTGCGGAGCAGGCCGGGCGCGGCCGTCAGCAGCACCAGGGCCTGGGCTTTCAGCGCGCCAGCCAGGGACGCGGCGGCCCGGTCCGCGTCCACGTTCACCATTTCCCCCTCGGTGCTGATGGCCAGGGGCGCCACTACGGGGACGTACCCGCCTTCCACCAGGCGCTGCACCAGGTCGGGCCGCACTTCCTGGATGCGGCCGGTGTAATCGCCCCGCAGGACCTTGCGCTTGCCGTTTTCCACCACCCGGATGGTGGCCTTGCGCCGGGCCACCAGCAGGTACCCGTCCATACCCGTCAGGCCCACAGCCGGGACGCCCAGGGCCAGCAGCCGCTCCACCAGCCGGGCGTTGACCCGGCCCAGCACGGCCATGGCGAAGATTTCCAGGGTCCTGGCATCGGTGTAGCGGCTGGTGAAACCCGAAGGCGAGGTGACGAACCGGGGGGGATGCCCCAGGGCCTCCCCCAACGCGTTGGCTTCGGCCGACCCGCCGTGCACCAGCACCACGGGCCGGCCCTGCCGGTGCAGTTCCAGGACGTCCTGACAGATGGGGTCCCAGTTCAGCCCCTCGGTTCCGCCGATTTTCACCACCAGCATATCGACCTCCAGAAGCAAGGGAGATGGGCGCACCTGCGCGGCTCAACCCTGGTCGAACCGGGGGCGCACTTCCACCCAGGTGACCTGGCGGGTGGCGGTATCCACCAGGGCTAAGGTGCTGCGTCCGCGCAGGCCGCCGAAGAGTTCGCCGGGGTTGAGCAACAGGGTGCCGTTGACCCGTTCCTCGTGCGCGGTGTGGTCGTGACCGTAGCAGACCAGGTCGTACCGGCCGCTGTGGGCCAGCCCTCGCGCGATTTCGGGGTAATGGGTGATGGCGATGGCAAGGCCGTCCAGGGTGAATTCCGCGAAGTCGCCGTAAAGGTGGACGTGGTCGTGGCCGTCCGCGATGCGACCCAGGAGCCGACGCTCGCCATCGTTGTTGCCGAAGACGCCGTGGATGGGCCGGCCCTCCATGGCCTCGATGAAGCGCTTCAGGGTGAAGGGGGAAATCCAATCGCCGCAGTGGAGCAGGGCATCGGCCCGGGCCAGGTGGGGCCGCGCCGCGTCCACGGCCCAGAGGTTGTCATGGGAATCGCTGACCACGGCCAGCAACATGGCTGCACCTCCTGGGGAAGTCGGTCGCGGCCAGGCCCACAGCGGGCCGCGGGGTCACCCTTCCCCCAAAGGCCCGTGGGCCGAGGAGGCCGGGGAAACCACCTCGTACAGGGCCACCGCGAACTCCCATACGCTGCGGGCCACCTGTTCCCGCCGCGGCTTGGG
>JALXBY010000041.1 GCA_026991215.1 Anaerolineales bacterium | reverse complement strand
GACGCCTGGGACATCGAGGACCTGCGCATCGCCCTGCGCCTGGGGCCGGAGGTCAAAATCGTCCCCTGTGTGGCCACCGACAAAGAATCGGTCAAGAACGTGTTATTGGAGTTGTTGTACAGCATTATGGAGTACCTGGAAAAGGAAGACCAGGCCAAGCAGGAGGCTCAGGACGAGTCCGACAAAGGGGCCTCTACGAAGAAGTCGGGGAAGTCCAGCCGCTGAACCCCCGTGTTCGGGGACGACCAGGCCCCAGACGACGCAGCGGAACGGCCGCACCCCGGTACCGAGGACCCAACCGTGCCTTCCCTGGTGACCGATTACGGCATCGTGCATTACGAGGTCGAGGGCAGGGGGAAACCCCTGCTCTTGTTGCATGGTTGGCTGGAATCGTGGGGGATATGGAAGAACACCATGGCCTACCTGAGCGATACCTTCCGCACCTACGCCCTGGACTTCTGGGGCTTTGGCGAATCCGAACTCTACGAGGGCACCCATGAGGTCTCGGCCTTCGTGGAAATGGTGCGGGACTTCATGAACCGGTTGGGCATCCGGTTCGCGCCCCTGGTGGGCCACAGCATGGGCGGCACGGTCTCCCTGATGTTCGCGGCCAAGTACCCGGAGCGGGCCAAGCGGGTCGCGGTCATCGGCAGCCCCATCGTGGGGGATTCCCTGGCCTGGTTCCTCAAACTCATGGGGACGCCCCTGGGCCTGTGGATGGTGCAACGGGTCCCCTGGGTCATCAAACTCTTCGTGCGCATCTTCGGCCCCTGGATTACCCCCGACCCCAGTTGGCCCGACCGCCTCATCCGGGATTTCTCCCAGACCTCCATCCTGGCCTTCTTCCAGAGCATCGCTTCCCTGAAGCAGGTGGACCTGCGGCCCCTGCTGCCTTCCATTCAACAGCCAGTGTTGGGCATCTACGGCGCGCAGGACGTCATCGTCAACCCCAACCAGTGGCTGGTGCTCAAGCGGGGTGTGCACCACGCACAGGTGGAACGGTTCTTCAGCGCCGGCCACTTCCCCATGCTGGATACCCCCAAGGCCTTCAACGCCCGCCTGTATCAGTTCCTGATTCAGGAGAAATAGCGAGGTTGGCGCAGGTTTCCCCGCCTGGGGTATACTGTTGCACCATGTCCCGCGAGGGCCTTTGGCATGATGGCCATCCTGGGCGCATCCCCGGGGCCATGGGGCGGCTGAGGGTCAACGCGGGGGAAGGGCGTGTGCCCCAAAGTCCCCTTTGGTGAGGCCAAAGCCATGCGTGGAAAAGTCCCCTCCCTGGCCGAAATCGAAACGTTGCTCCGCCTGCCCGAAGACGAAGTCCGCCGCCGCTTCCGGGTACTCCAGGCCCGGTTGCCTTACCTTTACCGGGAAGCCCTGGTGGACCGCCACGCGCCCCGCACCGTGGTCGTGGTCCCCAGCCTGACCCTGGACCAGGAGGTCCTGGCCAAAATCAAGGGCATCCACTACTACGAGGAGCGCATGCTCTACTACCTGATGCTGTTGCAGATGCCCCGGACCCAGGTCATCTACGTGACCAGCAAGCCCCTGGACCCCACGGTGGTGGACTACTTCCTGGGCCTGTTGCCCGGGGTGCCCATTTCCCACGCGCGGCGCCGGTTGGTGCTGCTTTCCTGCCACGATGCCACCCCCCGGTCGCTGACCGAGAAAATCCTGGCCCGGCCCTGGCTGATTCGGCGGATTCGGGAAGCCATCCGCTACCCAGAGCACGCGTACCTGGAGGTGTTCAATTCCACGCCCTTCGAGCGCCGGCTGGCCGTGGCCCTGGACGTGCCCCTCTACGCCTGCGACCCCGACCTGATGCACCTGGGCAACAAGAGCTGGAACCGGAAGATCTTCCGAAAGGCCCAGGTCCCCCTGCCCGAAGGGTACGAGGACCTGCGGGACGAGCAGGACCTGGTGCAGGCCGTGGCCGCGCTCAAGCGCCAGCACCCCGACCTGCGCCGGGTAGTGGTCAAACTCAACGAGGGGTTTTCGGGCGAGGGCAATGCCCTCTTCGACCTGCGGGAGGCCCCGGAAAGCGACCTGGAGGACTGGATTGTCCGCCAGCTGCCCCACATGCACTTCGAGAACCCCCTGGAGACCTACGAGCGCTACATGCGCAAGTTCCGGGAGATGCAGGGCATCGTTGAAGTCTTCGTGGAAGGGGAGGGGAAGCGTTCCCCCTCGGTCCAGGGCATCATCGACCCGTTGGGCCGGGGCACCATCGTCTCCACCCATGAGCAGGTGCTGGGTGGACCAACCAAGCAGATTTACCTGGGCGCGACCTTCCCGGCCCTGGCCGATTACCGCAGCCAACTGCACGAATACGGCCGGCGGGTGGGGGAAATCCTGAGCAGCGCGGGCGCCATGGGCCGGTATGCAGTG
Source organism: Anaerolineales bacterium (assembly GCA_026991215.1). Lineage (GTDB taxonomy): Bacteria > Chloroflexota > Anaerolineae > Anaerolineales > DRMV01 > S139-71. The sequence goes on along the minus strand of JALXBY010000041.1, from coordinate 5,948 downwards.
GACTTCGTCGCGGTGCCCCGCGCGTCGGGCCGGTGGGACCTGTACGCGCTGGAAATCAACCTGCGCAAGGGCGGGACCACCCACCCCTATGCCATCCTCCGCTTCCTCACTGGCGGCGAGTACGATTTGGAGGACGGGCTGTACTACACGGGGACCGGCCAGCCCCGGTACTACTACGCCACCGATAACATGTACAGCGAAGCCTACGTGGGGTTGACGCCGGAGGACCTGATGGATATCACGGTCTGCGAAGGCCTGCACTTCAACGCGGCGACGCAAGAAGGCATCGTGTTCCACCTGATTGGCGCGCTTTCCGAATACGGCAAACTGGGCGCGGTGTGCATTGGCGCTTCCCCGGAGCATGCGGAGGCCCTGTACCACCGCACACGCGAGGCCCTGGAGCGGGCCGCGGTGGGCCGGGGCAAGTGCCACCTTCCCAGGGAGCAGCGGGGCGTGCGCCTGGCCCTGACCCACTTCCGCCCCTGGTGGGAAAAGCCCCCAGAGGAGGAGACGACCTGAACCAAGGCGATTCGTAGCGGTGCACCTGGAGCCGCGGGGCGTAGAGGAGAAGGTTCAGGACTTGCGTCATGGTAGCGACTGTGCCGCTGGGGCCTTATCATGCAAAGGAGGAGGTAGAGTCATACCATCGGCGAAACGATGAATTGATTTTTACCTGACCTCTTCTTGTGTGGACGTAGGAGTAAGGGCTTTCCATTGTTCAGCACAGGTCAGAACTTCTGGCAATCGAGAAGGCACTTCGGCCCATGGGATACCGCCATCCCAGATTTGGATTTGGAGGGACTCCCATGACGAAAGATAAGCATTTGCACCTTCTCCACCTAACACTTTGAACTGTATTTGCTCTAAAATAAGTACGAACTGAACCTGATGGGTTTGCGGATCCTGTCCAAATACGAAACCACGATTCGGGCAGTAGAGGATATAAATGGGAGATAAAGGTGGTGTTTGAGGCCATGTTGTTCCCCCTTCCCACTGTTCAGGAACGCTTCGTTTGACCGCGATATCTCGCCACAATTTAGCGACGTTTTCCCATAGAAAGCGTTGGTTCTCTAAACAATTTTGGGCTTTTTCTTTTTGAGATTCAATGACAGCGAATTCAATGAAATATGTTTTCCTAAAAGCACACCCAAAAGTGTATTTGAAAAGCACCTCACTGTACATTATCTCGTTGTTATCTTCATACTCCACTCCGCCCAATAAAAAGAGGCCAATTAGCAGGAGAAGAAAAAGCGCCATACATACTCCAGCGGCTCCTATCCCTAAACCTATCCAGGCGCACCCCTTACGGGGAAAAACACCGAAGCGGTTTCTTATTCTCATCCAGCACCCCCGCGCCAGGGTATGGATAAACCTGCCAGCAGATTTGTTCCCAATTTGTGATACGGTGTCTTTTAATCTGAATCTGCCGCATTTTTACTTCAAACAACGTAAACCGAGCATAGAATGTCTCACCATACCAAAAACTTGATCGTAGTACATATTGCTCTTCACCCTCAACCTCCGCTGCTTGATAACAAGATTGATGATATTTACATGGCAGGAAACGGACATATAACACAACGGGAGCCGAAGATATAATATAAATATTGCTATTGCGGCCGGTAAACGAGAGTACTTCTCCTGTGCGCAGCGCTAAATTGACATTTGCACGAAACCATCGTCTATCCTGAGGGTCAAGCCGTTGCCACCATCGTTGAGCTTGCTCATATGCCTCGGAATCGGTCAAAACGCGTAAAGTGCTCCAATCCCCTCTGATCATGCTTACAATAAACGAGTACAAAACGCGTTCGTCCAAGGTAGGCTCCCCTGGCAGAGAGGGGGTAACGTAAAATGTCTTGGAGATACAGCCCGTCAAATATATTACGAGAAAAATCGCTACTCCTACCCGCCATAGGCAATGACATTGACGGTACTTCATAGCATTTCCTCAGAAGGAAATCTTTTTGCCTGCCAAACACAAAGAGGATATAGATTATGCCATATCGCTCGGCTATTCCTAAAATTTTCCTAACCTGCCCAGCCAGAAAAGCACTGAACGCAGTTTTCTCATCTTTTCCGGACCTATATTGTGCCATATCGCGCAACTGCCCCTATGCACATAGGGCACACCAACCAACATGCATATGATACCCACGTGGGATAGGGCCTCATACTCCTAACATATGATATTATTATATGCGAGTGTCGATACAGATGCAGTCCATTTCAAGTGGGCTTCCACGTCGCAGGGCAACGATTGGGTGTTTTGTTGGCATGGACCACAAATTCCCGAACGGCAAAGTAAGCGGAAACTGGCATCACGGATTTCATTTTCCGGTGAAAGCGGCGGGTGTTGTGGCCGCGGCGGGCTATTGGACGACATTTTGCTTGGCTCAAACTATGATGGTTTTACCCTATGGTTGAGTTTCCGCACGTTCTCCCAGAACATAAAAACGCCTGGTTCACCCCCGGCCCATCCCTCCACATCCCCCCACTTCCTGGTATAATGGCCCCGCTCCGGGCAGCACGGCGCCGGAGGTTTTCTTTGTGCAAGCCCCATGGACTTTCGTGCAGGGAGGCACATCCATGAACAAGGCGGAACTCCTCAAGGCCTTTGAAGCGCCGGTGAACCCCAACATCCCGGAAGACCTGCGGCCTGGGGATATCGTCAGCGTGTACTTCCGCATCAAGGAAGGCGACAAGGAACGGGTTCAGGAATTCCGCGGGACGGTGATTCGGGTCCGGGGTTCGGGCAACGATGCCACCTTCACCGTGCGCCGCATCGCGAGCCATGGCATCGGCGTGGAGCGCATCTTCCCCCTCCGCTCGCCGCTGATTGAAAAGGTGGTGCGGCATCAGCAATCCAAAGTGCGGCGGGCCCGGCTGTACTACCTGCGGGAACGCATCGGCAAGCACGCCCGGCTCAAGCCCCGGCAGCCCAAGAAGCGCAGCGAAGCCAAGAACGCATAACCACCGCGTATGCACCTCCTGGTCACCGGGGCGACCGGTTTCGTGGGACGCTTCCTGGTGCCGGCACTTCTGGCCTCTGGGCACCAGGTGCGTCTTTTTTTAAGGCCAGGCGTCCTGACCCCGGCCCTGCCCCAAAGCGAGGCCGTGGAAATCGCCATCGGCTCCCTGGAGACCGCGTACACCCTCCGGCAGGCCATGCGGGGGGTGGAAGGCGTGGTGCACCTGGCCACGGGGGAACACCAGCGCAAGAGCATCGCCCTCTACCGGGTCGATGTGTTGGGTACCCGGGCCCTGGTGGCCGCGGCGCGTGAGGCCGGGGTCCGTTACTTCTTCTACCTCAGCCACCTGGGGGCTCATCCGGAATCCGTCTACCCGGTGCTGCGGGCCAAGGGCCAGGCCGAACTCGCGGTGCGCAATTCGGGCCTGAACTGGCTCATCGTGCGCACGGCCTGGATGTACGGCCCCAGGGACCACTTCCTTTCCCCCTTGCTTCGGTGGTTCCGCCGAATGGCCTGGTTCCCCCTGCCCGGCGGCGGGGAAACCCGCGTGCAACCCCTGTGGGTCGAAGACGGGGTGACCGCGCTTTCCCTGCTCATCACCCAGGAGGAAACCGGCCAGGTGCTGGAACTCGGCGGGCCCGAACCCTTGACCTGGCGGGACGTGTTCACCTTAGCGGCCCACGCCATGGGACGGCGGGCCCGGTTCTGGTACCTGCCCATGCCCTACGCCCGGATGCTCACCTGGTGGCTCGCGGCCTTTTCCTCCCGCTTCCTGCCCTGGCTGTACTGGCTGGACTACATGATGAGCGACCGGGTCGCACCCATTGACGTGCTGCCTCGGAGGTTTGGCCTCCTTCCGGAACGGCTACACGAAAAACTACCCCAACTCGCCAGCGCCGCGCGAACAAGGCCTTGAGGCTATCAGGAGGACAATGCCCTCCCCCACCCCTGAGGTGAACCAAAACCAAAACCGGGGCCGACCCTGTCCCGGCCGGCCCCGGTCGCGGTTCCCGAAGCCCCATCCACGCCCACAGCCCCGCGCCTCACGAGGGCAGGAACACCTTACGGGGCTGCAGTTCGTGGCGTTCCGCATCGTAGGACATCACGGCCACCAGGTCCCCCTGTTCGGAAAGGGCCCGCACCAGCCGGCCCGGCTCCCAACGTTCCGGCGCAGGGATGCGCATCCCCCGCCGCACCTGCTCCACCTGGTCTGGATCCAGCACCACGGTGGGCCAGTCCGGGGGCAGAATCTCCGCCGCAGGGATGAGGAACCGGTACCAGTCGCCCTCCATGAAGGCCTGCTCCAGCCGGCTCAGGGGCACTGCATCCTTCAGGGAAAAGCGGCCGCTCTGGGTCCGCCGCAGGCTCAGCAGGTACGCGCCCGTGCCCAGGGCCTGCCCCAGGTCATGGGCCAGGGAACGGATATAGGTACCCGAAGAGCAGTGCACGTCCACAATCAGGTCCGGCGGGTCCCATTCCAGAAGTTCCAGGTGGTAGACCCGAATCTTGCGCGGTTTGAGGTCCACCGGCTTGCCCTGCCGGGCCAGGTGGTAGGCCCGCTTCCCCCGCACCCGCACGGCCGAGTACGCGGGGGGCACCTGCTCGATTTCCCCCTCGAACTGCTTGAGCACCTCTTGCAACCGCTCGACCGTGATGTGCTCCCAGGGGTGGGTCTCCAGAATCCGGCCTTCCGCGTCGTAGGTGTCCCGGACTTCGCCCAGGCGGATGGTGGCCAGATAGCGCTTGTCGCTGGAGGCCACCCACTCGCTCAGGCGCACGGCCGGACCCAACAAGACGACCAACACCCCTGAGGCCCGGGGGTCCAGGGTGCCGGTGTGACCAGCCCGACGGATGCCGGTCCCTTTTCGGACGATTTCCACCACCTTGTGGGAGGTGTAGCCCGGGGGTTTGTCGATGATGAGGGCACCGGCAATCCAATCCCGTTCGGTGTAAAGGGGGCGCCGCGGGCGCCGACGCTTGGGCCCGGAACGAGGTTCACGCGTGGCTGCATCTTCCTTGACCATGGGTTTTCCCTCCAGAAAAGATGACCCCAACCCGGCCGACGGGTTTGGGTTGGAGGAAAGCATCTCCTCTCCCCCCGTGGGCTGTAGGCGACATCGAAACGCCAGGGTACCCAACGCGCATGCGGCTTTGGCCTGAAGCCCAAGGTGGCATCCGGGTCATGAGGCAGCGACGGACGGCGTTGGGGCGGCCCCCTTCATGGGCCGGTCTGTGGGGCGACGGATTCGGGCACAGGGGCCTCCAGCGCGGCCAGGCTCTCCGCGATGACCTGCTCATCCACCGGCAGGCCCAGGTACTGCATGGTCTCCCGCAGGACTTTGGGCATCACCTGGGGCAGGGTCCCCTGCAGGATGGCCCCCGCGGCCGCGGCATGGCCGCCACCGCCGAAGCGCTGGGCCAGCGGACCCATATCCAGCCCAGGCTTGGCCCGCCAGCTCATCTTCACCCGCGGCCCATGGCGCTCGACGAAAATCAAGGCCACCTGGGCTTCCCGCGCCCGGAGCAGCTGATTGACCAGGTCCGCATCGTCTTCCTGGGTGTACCCGGCCTGTTCCCGGTCCTGGATGGTGACCCAACTCCAGACCAGGGGGCCGAAACGCCGCATACGGGTCAGGCCGAAGCCCCAGTACTTGAGCGCGGCGAAGGCCTTGGCCACCATGGTCTCGTAGTAGAGCCGATGCAGGGGCGCGCCGTGTTCCATCAGGTCCGCAGCCAGGCGCAGGGTTTCGGGGGTGACCGAATCGGTGCGGAAGCCCAGGGTGTCGGTCAGCAGGCCGGTCAGGAGCACGGTGGCCACGTCCTGGGTCAGGGGGAAGCCCCAGCGGGGCAGGTACCGGGCCAGGATGCTGGTGGTCGATGGGGCTTCGGGTTCCACCAGGTTGAGTGCGGCATAGCGGGTGTTGGTGGCGTGGTGGTCGATGTTGATGTCCACCGGCCAGTCCTGAGGCACCACATCGC
>JALXBY010000040.1 GCA_026991215.1 Anaerolineales bacterium | reverse complement strand
CGCGTACCAGGCCACCTACGTGAACTACGACCAGGCCAACGAGTTCCTGGTCTACGCGCACTCGGCCCATGGCGTGCGGGTGACCATGAACGCCATCGAGCGCATCGCCCGCACCGTGTACGACAGCAACGAGGTCCCCATCGCCTACGACAACGCGACCTCCTGGCCCTTCTCCTGGTACCTGCGCAACTACCCCAAGGCCCAGTACTTCGCGGCCTCGCCCGACCCCGGCCTGGCGGAAAAGGCCGTGGTGCTGGCCGGCCCGGCCAACTGGGCTTCGGTGGAGGCCTACCTGGGCGACCGCTTCTACACCTTCGAGTACAACCGCATGGTCTGGCCCCACGAAGACATCTACCGGGGCCTGACCTGGGAGAAAATCCGCACCTTCTTCAAAGACCCCGCCATGCGGCGGGCCTTGTGGCAAATCTGGCTCAACCGGGATTTCACCCTGTACGCCCAGGCCAGGGGGGAAGACCTTTCCCTGGCCCGCTGGTCCCCTGCGGACCGGATGCGGGTATACATCCGCAAGGACATCGCGGCCCAGGTGTGGAACACCCTGATTGGGCCGGAAGCGGCCCAGGCCCAGGCCGCGTTCCAGGAGATATTGACCCCGGAGACCGAACTGGACCTGCAGCCCTTGATGCAGATTGGCGGACCTGGGGCGGAAGAAGGGCTGTTCCAGGGCCCGCGCGACGTGGCCATGGCCCCCGATGGCACCCTCTACGTGGCCGATACCTTCAACCACCGCATCCAGCACCTGACCCCCACCGGCGAGGTGGTGAACGTCTGGGGCGGACTGACCCCGCCTGAAGCCCAGCCCCTGCCCGTGGGCACCTTCCGGGAACCCTGGGGTATTGCGGTGGGGCCGGATGGCCGGGTGTACGTGGCCGATACCTGGAACCACCGCATCCAGGTGTTCGACGCGGAGGGCAACTTCCTGACCCAGTGGGGCGCGTTTGGCCAGGGTGGGAACCCTTACGACCTCTGGGGCCCCCGCGACGTGGTCGTGGACCGGGATGGGTACGTAATCGTCAGCGATACGGGGAACAAGCGCCTGCTGGTCTTCACCCCGGATGGCCAGTTCGTGGAACAGATTGGCGGGGGCGGCACCGGGCCGGGCCAGTTCAACGAACCCGTGGGCCTGGCCGTAGGGCCCGATGGCACCCTCTACGTGGCCGATACCTGGAACGGTCGGATTCAGGCCTTCCGCAGCCTGGGTCAGGGCGCGTACGTGTTTTCCCACATGTGGGACGTACCGGGCTGGAAGAACGAACACCTGGAGAACAAGCCCTACCTGGCCGTGGACGAACAGGGCCGGGTGCTGGCCACGATACCCATGCGGCAGACGGTGGTGGTCTTCGACGACCAGGGACAGGTGCAGTTCTGGTGGCGGGTGTTCACCCCGCCCGAAGGCGCGATTGGCGTGGTCAACGGCGTGGCCGTGGATGCGGCCGGTACGGTCTGGGTCGCCGACGCGTTCAACAGCGTGCTCTGGGGCTTCCCACTACCGACGGTAGATGGGGAGGAGTAGGCTGTGTGCGGCCCGCAGTGCGCTGTGCGTAGGGCGCGGCGCGCAGGGCGCTTTTGAAATCCTGTGGCCCCCTGGGTCTGCAATGACCCTGGGGGCCATCGTTACGTATAGGCAGATGTACCCCAGGCCAAGGTCTGCCCACCGACCACCAACCACCGACCACCGACCACCGACGAACGACGAACGACCAACGACGAACGACCAACGACGAACGACCATTTACTCCCACGTCAACAGCAAACGCAGCACCTCCAGGTTTTCCTTCCAGTCGATGCGCTGGTGGGTGTGCAGTTCGATGTCCACAGCCGCGATGTGCAGGTCCATGGCTGCCCAGTCGATGAGCTGGCCGGTGTATTCGCAGTCGGCATCCACCGGGGGGAAGCGGTAGCGGGTGACCTGGGCCACGGCCCGCGCGAACTCGACGGAGGCCGGGTCCCACGGTTGCCCGCCGGGGAACACCCCCAGGGCCGCGCTGTGGTAACTGACCAGCACCTGCACGCGGATATCGGGCCGGAGGAGGAAATCCCGCAGGGCCTGGGTCTCCGGCTCGGAGAAGGGCGCGTCCCCCGCGGTGATGGGTAGCCGACGCCAGCACTGGGTCCCGCCCCAGGTGGGCTTCCAGAGGCGGGGGAAGTTGCGGTTCAGGTCCACGCCGTGGGCATTGGCCCGGCCCCGGTTGCCCCAGTCGCGCGCGTAGCCATCGGGGTTGAGCACCGGCAGGATGAACAGGGAAACATCCGGTGGGATGAGTTCCGGCCGGCCCTGCAGGTAGGTAATCATGCGGTGGGCCAGAGCCACGGTGTTCCACTCGTAGCCGCCGTGGATGCCAGCCACAATCAGGCGGTGTTTGGGGCCAAGGCCGAAGCGGTACACCTCCAGGGGCCGGCCCTCGACCGAGTACCCGATGACCTGGGCCGCGCCATAGGGCCAGGG
>JALXBY010000039.1 GCA_026991215.1 Anaerolineales bacterium | reverse complement strand
GAACGTCTACGCGGTGGTGGTCCAGGGCCGGCGGCGGGTGCAGGTGCTGGACTGGGTGGGCCGGCGGCCCTATATGCTGGCCCGGGTGCAGGTGCTCCCGGAGGGTTCGGCTTCGCCCCGGCTGCGTACCCTGGGCCGGGCCTTGCGCCGCAAACTGGCCCAAATTGTGGAACTGGCCCAGTACCCGCCCGAGGTGCTGGACATCGCCTCGGACATCCGCGACGTGGGCATGCTCGCCGACATGATTGCCGCGGCCGTGCTCCGGCTGGAATATGACGTACTGTTGGAACTCCTGGCCACGCTGGACCCGCAACAGCGGGCGGAGCGGGTGCTGGAACTCATGGCCCAGGAAATCGAGGTGCTGCAGCTGGAGATGCGCATCCAAAACCAGGCCCGGGAGGCCATGGAGCGGGGCCAGAAGGAGTTCTACCTGCGGGAACAGATGCGGGCCATTCAGAACGAACTGGGGGAAGGGGACTTCTGGCAACAGGAACTGCAGAGCCTGCGGGAACGCATCGAGAAGGCTCCCCTGACCAAGGAGGCCCGGGAGACCGCGCTGCGGGAGTGGAAGCGGCTCAACACCATGCCGCCCATGGCCCCTGAGGTCACCGTGGTGCGCAACTATATCGAGTGGATTCTGGAACTGCCCTGGACCCAGAAGACCGAGGACAACCTGGACCTGAAACGGGCCGCCCGCATCCTGGAGGAAACCCACTATGGGCTCAAGCGGGCCAAGGAGCGGGTGCTGGAGTACATCGCGGTCATGTCCCTGAACCCCAAGCGCAAGCGGCAGCCCATTTTGTGCTTCGTCGGCCCGCCCGGTACGGGCAAGACCTCCCTGGGCCGTTCCATCGCGCGGGCTTTGGGCCGCAAGTTCGTGCGGGTTTCCCTGGGCGGCGTGCGGGACGAAGCCGAAATCCGGGGCCACCGCCGCACCTACGTGGGCGCCCTGCCCGGTCGCATCTTGCAGACCATGCGGCGGGCCGGAACCATCAACCCGGTCTTCATGCTGGACGAAATCGACAAACTGGGGACGGACTTCCGCGGGGACCCGGCCTCGGCCCTGCTGGAGGTGCTGGACCCGGAACAGAACAACGCGTTCTCGGACCACTACCTGGAAATCCCCTACGACCTTTCCCAGGTGTTCTTCATCACCACCGCGAACACCCTGAGCACCATCCCGCCGGCCCTGCTGGACCGGCTGGAGGTCATCGAGTTCCCCGGTTACGTGGAAGAGGAAAAGGTGGAAATCGCCCGCCGCTTTCTGGTGCCGCGACAGTTGGAGGAAACCGGCCTGGACGAGGAAAACATCACCTTCGACGAAGCCGCGCTGCGGCGCATCATCCGGGAGTACACCTATGAGGCCGGGGTCCGGAACCTGGAACGGATGATTGCCCGCATCCTGCGCAAACTGGCCCGGAAGAAGGCCGAAGGCACGGACTTCCCCCGCCGGATTACCGAGGACCTGGTGCCCGAACTCCTCGGCCCGCCCCGCCACTTCCCCCTGGAGAGCCTGGTCCGGGAGGACGACGTGGGCGTGGCCCTGGCCTGGACCGAGGCCGGTGGCGACATCCTGCCGGTGGAAGTGGTGCTGATGGAGGGCAAGGGCAACCTGACCATCACCGGGCAGGTGGGCGAGGTCATGGAGGAATCGGCCCAGGCCGCATTGTCCTACGTGCGCTCCCAGGCCGCGCGCTTTGGCCTGCGCCCTTCGGTGTTCGAAAAGCGAGACATCCACATCCACGTGCCGGAGGGTTCCGTGCCCAAGGATGGCCCCAGCGCGGGCGTGGCCATGGTGACCGCGCTGGTCTCGGCCTTCACCGGCCGCAAGGTCTACCACACCGTGGGCATGACTGGGGAAATCACCTTGCGGGGCCGGGTCATCCCGGTGGGCGGCATCCGGGAAAAGGTACTGGCAGCCCACCGCGCGGGGCTGAAGACCGTGTTGCTCCCCGAACCCAACCTGAAGGACCTGGAGGACGTGCCGGATTCGGTGCGCAAGGCCCTGACCATCGTCCCGGTCACCCATGTGGACGAAATCCTGGCCCGGGCCCTGCACCCGGCCCGGGAACGCCGCGGGGAGCGGACCCTGGGCGCGTCGTCATCGGCCAGCAGCCGACAGTGAGCGAGCGGTCGGCAGTCAGCGGCCAGCAGTCAGCGGTCGGCGGTCGGCGGTCAGCAGGCGGCGGCCAGCAGGCGGCGGGCTGTGGGCAGCGCGCTGCGCACTGCGGACCGCGGTCAGCGGACGACCTGTTCCAGCAGGGAAGGCCAGGGCAGGGGCGGTTTGGGTTGCAGGGTCTGGAACAGGGTTTCGAGGGGGGCAGGGTCCTCCGGGGTGAACCAGGCCAGGCCGACCCAGGGGGTGGTCTCCTCGTGGCCATGCCGCCACCGGAGGGCTTTGGGCCAGTACCACAGATGGACGCCAGGGTGCAGGGGGTGGAGCAGGGCCTCGACCACCATGGTTTCGTCCTGCGCGGC
>JALXBY010000038.1 GCA_026991215.1 Anaerolineales bacterium | reverse complement strand
GCGCTGCCACGCGGCCCGGCTCCCGGTGACCGTAGGGTTGTGGCAGGCCCGCAGGGGGCCCGTGCTCCTGCTTGTCCCCCAGGAGGACCAGGCCTGGGTGTTGCGCCGGGAGGCCGCCCTGTGGCTGGGCCAGGACGCTGCGGTGCACGTATGGGTGCGGGAAAGCGACGAGGAGGCCCACCTGGCCCGTCTGCAGACCCTGGTCGTCCTGGCCACGTGGCAGCGCCCTGGGGGTTCCGGGCCGCCGTTGGTCGTGGCTTCGGCCGCGGGGTTGTTGCAACCCACCTGGCCGCTCCATGCCTTCCTGCGGGGGATGCGGCGGCTGCGGCCCGGCGACGTTCGTTCCCCCCTGGACCTGGCCCGGCACCTGGAGGCCCAGGGGTATGAACCGGTGGAAACCGTGGTCCGGCCGGGGCAGTTCGCGCGACGGGGCGGCGTGCTCGACCTGTGGCCGCCTACCGCGTCCCGGCCCGTACGGGTGGACTTCTTCGGCGACGAAATCGAAAGCCTCCGCATCTTCGACCCGGAGACCCAGCGGGGTACGGGCGAGCGGCTGAAGCAACTTTGGGTTCCGCCCCTGCGCCCGGCGCCTGCTTTGGCCCTGGCACCCCTCTGGTCCTGGTTCGATGAGGGCGCTTTGTTGTTGGTGGAAGACGAAGAAGCCGTGGCCCGCAGCTGGGCTTTCTGGATGGCAGAGCACGAGGGCGCCGCGACCTGGGAGGCCTTCCTGCAAGGTTGGCTGGGCCCGCGGCTGGCCCTGGGACCCGTGCGTCAGGCCCCGGCCCCACAAGGCCTGGCGGCCCATTTCGCCAGCCTGCCCCGTTTTGGCGGTCGGCTGAACGCCTGGGCGGACCACGTCCGCCGGCTCCTTCGGCAGGGCGCGCAGGTTTGGGTGGTCACCCAACAGACCGCGCGGGTGGAACCCTACTGGCGGGCAAAGGGCCGGGAAGGTCCGGTCACCTTCGTGGCCGGGCATCTGGAAGAGGGCTTCGCCCTTTACGAGCGCCCCGACGCGCCGGAAGCCGCCCCCGCCTTAGCCCTGTTCACCGACCGCGAACTGTTCGGCTGGGCGCCCCCGCGTCCGCTGCGCCCCCCGCGGCCCCGGCCCCGCACGCCGGAGGCACCGTACCGGGACTTCCAGGTGGGGGATTACGTGGTCCATGTGGATTTCGGCATCGGTCTGTTTCGGGGCCTGGTGCGGCGCACGCTGGAAGGCGTCACGCGGGAGTACCTGCTGTTGGAGTACGCTGGCGGGGACCAGGTCTACGTCCCGGTGGAACAGGCCGACCGGGTGGTGCGTTACGTCGGCCCGGAGGGAGTGGAACCCGCGCTGACCCGGTTGGGCACAGGTATGTGGGAACGGGTGAAGACCCGGACCCGGGAAGCCGTGCAGGAGGTGGCCCAGGAACTCCTGGACCTGTACGCCCGCCGGCAGCTGGCCCGGGGCCACGCCTTTGGCCCGGATACGGACTGGCAGCGGGACTTCGAAGCCCGCTGCCCCTTCGACCTGACCGAGGACCAGCGCTGGGCCATCGAAGCCGTCAAGCGGGATATGGAGCGGCCCTACCCCATGGACCGCCTGATTTGCGGCGACGCGGGCTTTGGCAAGACCGAGGTCGCGCTCCGGGCCGCGTTCAAGGCCGTGATGGACGGCAAACAGGTGGCCCTGCTCGCGCCCACCACGGTGCTGGCCCAGCAGCACTTCGTGACCTTCCGGCAGCGGATGGCCCCATATCCCATCGTGGTGGAATTGCTCTCCCGTTTCCGCACGCCTGAAGAACAGGCCAGGGTGCTGGAAGGCCTGGCCGCAGGTACGGTGGACATCGTCATCGGCACCCACCGCCTGCTTTCCGACGACGTGCAGTTCAAGGACCTGGGCCTGGTCATCATCGACGAGGAGCATCGGTTCGGCGTGCGGCAGAAGGAACACTTCAAGCGCCTGCGCACCCACGTGGACGTGCTCAGCCTGAGCGCGACGCCCATCCCCCGCACCCTGTACATGGCCCTGACCGGCGTGCGGGACATTTCCATCATCCGCACGCCCCCGCGGCATCGGCATCCCGTCATCACCCACGTCGGCCCCTATGACGAAGCCCGGATCCGGGAGGCCATCCGTTTCGAACTGGCGCGCGGGGGTCAGGTCTTCTACGTCCATAACCGGGTGCTCACCCTGCCTACGGTGTTGGAAAAGGTGCGGGGCTGGTTCCCCCAGGCCAGGGTAGCCATGGCCCATGGTCAGATGCGGGAAAGCGACCTGGCCGAGGTGATGACCCAGTTCGCCCAGGGGGAAGTGGACATCCTGGTGACCACGTCCATCATCGAGTCGGGCCTGGACTTCCCCCGGGCCAACACGTTGATTGTGGAGCAGGCCGAAACCTTTGGTCTGGCCCAGCTCTATCAGCTGCGGGGCCGTGTTGGTCGTGGGATGGTCCAGGGGTATGCGTATTTCTTCTGGTCGCCCACCTATACCCCGCCGCCCCAGGCCCGGGAACGGCTGCGGCTTTTGGCCGAGCACACCGAACTGGGCGCGGGTTTTACTCTGGCCCTACACGATTTGGAGATGCGGGGCGCAGGGGACCTGTTGGGCTATCGCCAGCATGGACATGTGGCCGCGGTGGGGTACCACCTTTACACCCAGATGCTGGCCGAAGCCGTAGCCCAGTTGCGCCGCGCCTATGGCCTGGAGCCGGGGGAGCGGCCCCTGCCCTGGCCTGGCTGGTCGCGGCCGCCGGTGCGCTTCGACCTGCCCCTGCCTGCGACCCTGCCTGAGGCCTACATTCCCGATGCCCGGCTGCGGCTGGCCCTTTACCGGCGCATGGCCACCCTCAAGCGGTTGGAAGAAGTGGACGCCCTGGCCCGCGAGTTGCGCGACCGCTTCGGCCCGCCGCCCCAGGAGGTGCGCGAACTCCTCTGGATGGTGCAGGTCAAGATTCTGGCGACCCAGGCCGGCGCGTCCTCCATCGGCGTGGAGCGGGGCCAGGTCGTGGTGCGCTTCCCCGAAGGACGCGAGGACCGGTTGCCCACGCTGCCACCGCCTTTCGTGGTGGGCCGTCACACCCTCCGGCTGCCTATGGATGCCCAGGGCCGGTGGAAGCAACTTTTGGTGCAGGCGTTGAAGCAGGTGGCCGGTCATCCCTCGGAGTAGGGTGTCGGACGGGATTCGACCATGTGGCAGGCATAGGTGCCAGAAGCGCCTTGGTGGGCCAGGCCTTGGTTTTCTTTCCGTGGTTTTTGCTTGAGAGAGTGTTTGAGAAGGTGCTTCGTACCTTCTCAAACAAGAAAGAATTTTACAAAATGTGCTCGTGGATGCAGTTTAATCTTTCGTCTGGTGGCTACTTTTTGTTGTAACGTACAAGTTATTGAAAGCCCTTCGGGTTTTCAAACACCCTCTGAGAAGTCCGTGGCGTACGGCGATACCGCTTGCCAGGCCGGGGGCACGGCGTATACTCAGGATGGCGCGATGCAGGGTTGTTGGAGGATTCCAAAAGTAGACGCGACGCCCTTGGTCACACCCGTTGCGGTCTGCACAGGGGGAATGGTCTGGCAGGCAGCCCTGCAAACCCTCCCAAGGAGAACAGCCATGGCCGTACGCCCCATCGTGACCTACCCCCATCCGGTGCTGCGGAAGAAGGCCCAGCCGGTCACCGACTTTGGCCCCGAACTCCAGCAGTTGATCGATGACATGTTCGAGACCATGCGGGCCGCCGCGGGCGTGGGGCTGGCCGCGCCCCAGGTCAACGTGCCCTTGCGGGTGATTGTGGTGGAATACGCCCAGGACGAGCACGCGCGGCCCGAACGCTACGCGGTAGTCAACCCCCGCATCGTGTACGTCTCGCCGGAAACCGAAATGGGGACCGAAGGGTGCCTTTCCATCCCTGGGGTGTTTGGGGATGTGCTCCGCCCCCGCTCCGTGGTCGTGCGCGGGCAGGACCGCTTCGGCAAGCCCCTGAACCTGCGGTTGCACGGCTGGCTGGCCCGCATCTTCCAGCACGAAATCGACCACCTCAACGGCATCCTGTTCATCGACAAGGCCGTGCGCGTCTGGCGGGAATCCCAGCAGCCCGCACCCCAGGAGGCCGTGGAGCGGGTGTAGCCCCTCAGGCCCGGAAGTGCCCCCGCATCGGGGGCCGGATTTCCTCGATGGTGATGAAGGCCTGGGGGTCGATTTGTTGCACCAGGCGCAGCACTTCCGGCACCTGCTTGCGCGGGACCGCGCACTCCAGCACGCCCACCGTACCCTCCAGGCCCCGGCCGGGGATTTCGGTAATGGCGAACCCTTCGGAGCGCAGGATGTGGGCCAGCCGGGGTCCCTGCCGGGAACTGATGATGCGCACGTTGCTGTAGCCCAGGGCCAGCCGTTCCTCCAGCCACATGCCCAGGATGGTGCCCGTCGCGTAGCCCGCGGCGTAGGCCAGTTTTTCCCACAGCCCTACTGAACCGGTCAGCACCTGCTGCACCGCGATGATGAAAATGAGGGATTCCCCCAAACTGATGAACCAGGACGCGGCCCGGTATCCCCGGAACACCATGAGCATCCGCAGCGAACCCAGGGCTACGGAAATCAGGCGCAGGATGAAAATCAAACCCAGGGTCATCCAAAAGGGCAGGCTGGTCATGGCCCGGCTCCTTGGTCCAGGGGGAATTTTGGAAAGTCCATGCCCCTTTTACCGCAAGTGGCGCGGTTTCGCCATGGTTACCCATAGGCAGGCAGGATGACCTGGGCCATTGGCTGCTCGCGACCCTTGACAAACCGCGCCGCCCTCCGTATAAAAGGGGCCACCTGAACAGGTGATACCTGCATAAGGCAAGGCGGTGAAGAGGGCGAGTAGGCCTTTCGACCGGCTCAGAGAGCCGGGGGCAGGTGCGAGCCCGGTGCCGGAAGGAAGGCCGAATGGGCCTCGGAGCCGCGGGACGAACGGGCGACGGCCCCAGTAGTCCCCGCCGGAGGGCGCCACCGTTACCTGGCGCGGGGTATCGCGAAGCCGCCAACGCGCGCTTCGCCGTACCCTCAGAGTGAGGCTGGCTCCTGGTCTGGCCTTTTCCGGCCCGTCGTGCTTCACGGCGGGCCGTTCGCTTTAACCACACCATCTGGTGCCAGGGCCGGCCTAACCGGGGTGGCACCGCGGGCGCCCCTTTTCCGCGCTCGTCCCCACGCGGGACGGGCGTTTTTCTTTTCTCCGCTGCCCGCAGTCCGCGCTCCGCTATCCGCTAACTGCTAACTGCCAACCGCTGTTCACTCACCACTCACCACTCTCAAAAGGAGGTGAGCCATGTCCGAGTCCATCAAATTCCTGCTCTCCGAAGCCGACGTGCCCAAGCAGTGGTACAACATCCTGGCCGACATGCCCGTGCCGCTGGACCCGCCCTTGCACCCCGTGACCTTCGAACCCGTCACGCCCGATTTCCTGAGCGTGCTCTTCCCCAAGGCCCTCATCGAGCAGGAGGTCAGCACCGAGCGCTTCATCGACATCCCTGAACCCGTGCGGGAGGTCTACAGGCTCTGGCGGCCCACGCCCCTCATCCGGGCCCGACGGCTGGAGAAGATGCTGGACACCCCCGCGCACATCTACTTCAAGTACGAGGGGGTCTCGCCTACGGGCAGCCACAAGCCCAACACCGCGGTAGCCCAGGCCTTCTACAACAAAGTCGAAGGCACCAAGGCCCTGACCACGGAGACGGGCGCGGGCCAGTGGGGTTCGGCCCTGGCCTTTGCCGGCAATGTGTTCGACATCGCGGTGGAAGTCTACATGGTCAAGGTCTCCTATCACCAGAAGCCCTACCGCCGGGTGCTCATGGAAATCTACGGCGCGCAGGTCTTCCCCAGCCCCACGGACCGCACCGAGTACGGCCGCAAAATCCTGGCCCAGGACCCGGACAACCCCGGTTCCCTGGGCATCGCCATCTCGGAGGCCGTGGAAGCCGCGGTGACCTCCAACGGCCAGAAGAAGTACAGCCTGGGCTCGGTGCTCAACCACGTGCTCATGCACCAGTCCGTCATCGGGCTGGAAGCCCTGAAGCAGATGGACATGGCCGGCGAGTACCCGGACGTGGTCATCGGGTGCATTGGCGGCGGCTCCAACTTCGCGGGCCTGGCCTACCCCTTCCTCCACTACACCCTCACCGAGGGCAAGAAGACCCGCTTCATCGCGGTGGAACCCCAGGCCGCGCCCAGTGTGACCCGCGGGGTGTACGCCTACGACTACGGCGATACGGCCCGTATGGCGCCCCTCATCAAGATGCACACCCTGGGCCATGAGTTCGTGCCGCCGCCCATCCATGCCGGCGGGCTGCGCTACCACGGCATGGCGCCCACGGTTTCGGCCCTGGTGGAAGCCGGGTACATCGAGGCCCGCGCGGTGCCCCAGCGAGCCACCTTCGAGGCCGCGGTGCTGTTCGCGCGCGCCGAGGGCATCGTGCCTGCGCCCGAATCCGCGCACGCGGTCCGGGTCGCCATCGACGAGGCCCTGGACGCCAGGGAAAAGGGCGAGCCGCGTGTCATCCTGTTCAACCTCTCCGGCCACGGTCACTTCGACCTCGCGGCCTACGACCAGTACCTCCACGGCCAGCTGGAGGACTACAGTTACCCTGAAGAGGAAATCCGGCGGGCCATGGACCGGCTGCCCAAGGTGTCGGCGGCCCGTTGAAGCAAGCCATTGCCCCCCATGGGGCAGCGCCGGTCAGCCGTCCTCGGAAGTGGGCGGCAGGCCGGCCATGCGCAACATGACCTGACGGACTTCCGGCCGCAAGCGGAACCCCTGCGCTTGCGGCCGGAAACGTTCTGCCCAGGCCCGCAGGGGCTTCCCCTGAAAGGGCCAGTCCGGGACCACTTCCGCCACGGGTATGACCGCGTGCGCGTACTGGAGCAGGTCCCGCATGGCCAGCACCTGCACCGCCGCGGCCTCGTGCTCCCGCCACAGCATGGGGTCCAGGTCGATGGTGCGGGGCGCGTTGGGGTCCTGGGTGCGGACCCGGCCCAACTGGGCCTCGATACGGCGCAGGGCCATGCGCACACCGGGCAGGGGCAGGGCCGTTCGCACCAGCACGGCCGCGTTGAGGAACCAGGGCGTTCCGGGCGCGCCCACGGGCGGCGTCTGGTACACCTGGGAGACCCGCAGCACGGGGCCAAGGACCTCCCGAATACGCCGCGCGGCCCGGGGGAGGTTTTCTTCCCCCGCGATGTTGGAACCCAGCAAAATCACCACGTCGGCCATGGTCGGCTCCTCTTCTGGGGAAACTTGGCAAGGCCTGGTACCGGGGCTTACGGTATACTCCCACCGAATTCAGCCCCATTCTACCGAGGACGTGGAACCCCCTGCCCAGCCCTGACCTTCATGGAGGTGTCGCATGCCCACCCTGCTTTTGCCCATGCCGCTGCGCCCGTATGCCGAGAACCAGCGGGCGGTGCAGGTGCAGGGCCGCACCGTGCAGGAAGTGCTGGAGGACTTGGTGACCCGCTATCCACGGTTGCGCCCCCACCTTTTTGACGAATCCGGCCGGTTGCAGCCCTTTGTGCACGTGTTCCTGAACGGGGAAGATGTGCGCACCATGCAAGGCCCCGAAACACCGGTGCCGGAAGACGCGGAGTTGCGGCTTTTGCCCAGCATCGCGGGGGGCTGAGCGGGCTGAAGATATGAAGTCCCTTCGCCTGAACTTTGGCTGTTTGTGGTGGGGTTTCGCCTGCCAGGAACGTGTGATAATCTGCGAAAAAGGGGAGGGCATTGCCCTCCCCTACCCAATTGCCCTACCCCCTGAACGCGGGGCCTTCATCCTTCCAGCAATTGCTGGAACCGCTGGGCGTCTTCCCACATGTAGACGTTGTTGAAGAACACGAAGGCCTGGGGGTATTCGGCCACGATTTCCCGCAGCCGGAGGAGTTCCGCGTCGCTGTAGCGGTGCCGGTAGGCATAGCGGCCCCGGCCCAAGGCGCGACCGTGCAGCCGGAAGTAAGCCGTCCCCTGGGTGACCGGCCGCCGCTCCAGCGGGTCCACACCGTGGATGAGGTTCAGTTCGCGGCAGAGCCGGGCCACCAGGTCGTCGGGCCAGGGGCCGCGGGGTTCCCACACGAACAGACGGCCATTCCGTTCCGCGCGTGCAAAAAAGGCCCGCAGGTGGGCGATGTTGGCCTCGGTGGGGGTGAAGGAGGGCGGCGTCTGGAAGACCACCGCGACCGCGTCCAGCAGGGCCGCGACGCGGCGGGTGGCTTCCCAGGCTTCCCACACCTGGGGCGTGGGCTGGAAGAATCCATAGGCCGCCCGCGCCTCGCGCGGCAGGTCGAAGCCCAGGCGTCGGTACGTGGGGCTGCTTGCGGGATGGGTGATGAGTTGCCACGCCTTCATGGTGAAGATGAACCCTTCGGGCGCTTCGGCCCGCCAGCGGGCCGCGGTG
>JALXBY010000037.1 GCA_026991215.1 Anaerolineales bacterium | reverse complement strand
ATCTCCTGCAGGGCCGGATGCCCCCCGACATCGAAGTGGCCCTGCAGGAGATGCTGGAACGCATCGGCGAACGGCCCATCATCGTCCGGTCCTCCAGCCTGCTGGAGGATAACTTCGGCATGTCCTTCGCGGGCAAGTACGAGAGCGTCTTCCTGGTCAACCGCGGCCCCCTGGAAAAGCGCCTGGAAGACCTGGTCCGGGCCATTGCCGCGGTCTACGCCAGCGCCCTGGCCCTGGACCCCCTCCTCTACCGCAAGGAGCGGGGCCTGTTGGACTACGACGAGCGCCTGGCCATCCTGGTCCAGTTGGTGGAGGGGGAGACCTTCCGGGGTTACTTCTTCCCCCAGGCCGCGGGCGTGGCCTTCAGTCGGAACCTGTTCCGCTGGTCGCCCCAAATCCGCATGGAGGATGGCTTCGTCCGCCTGGTCTGGGGCCTGGGCACCCGCGCGGTGGAACGGGTCGGCGAGGATTACCCCCGCCTGATTGCCCTGAGCCACCCCCATCTGCGGCCCGAAGCCACGGCCCAGGCCGTGCGGCGCTATTCCCAGCACTACATCGACCTGCTGGACCTGGAGGAACAGACCTTCAAGACCCTGCCCGTGCACCAGGTAGTGGACCGGACCTACCCGGCCCTGCGCTTCATCTTTTCCCTGGACGAAGGCGGCTACCTGGCCCCCCTGCACAGCACCTTCGTCCCCCGCAGCCGTTACGAGGACCTGGTGGTCACCTTCGATACCTGGATTGCCCAGACACCCTTCATCTCCCGGATGCAACGCATCCTGCGGACCCTGGAGCGCTTCTACGGCCTGCCGGTGGACATCGAATTCACCGCCCGCATCCCCAATCCCAAGGACCCTAACCCTGAGGTGGAAATCACCATCCTCCAGTGTCGGCCCCAGAGCCACTTCCGGGAAGAGCCGGTCCACATCCCCGCCCGGCTGCCCGAAGACCGGGTGATTTTGGACGCGCGGGGCATCACCCCTTACGGCCGGGTCGATGGCATCCGCTACGTCCTCTTCGTGCCCCCGGAGGTGTTCCGGGCCATCAGCCTGGACGCCCGGCACCGGCTTTTGGTCCGTACCCTGGCCGCGCTGAACCAGGCCCTGGCCGGGGTCCCCTTCATCTGTGTGGGTCCGGGCCGCTGGGGGACCCGCAACCCGGAACTGGGGGTGCAGGTGGGGTTTGCCGACATCTACAACACCAAAGCCCTTATCGAACTGGCCTCCCGCCGCCTGGGCATCTACGCGGAGCCGTCCTTCGGCACCCACTTCTTCCAGGACCTGATCGAAGCCGGCATCTACACCTTCGCGGTGGACCTGGACGACCCCCAGACCGTGTTCGACCGGCGGTTCTTCTACGACACCCCGAACCGGCTCAAGGACCTGCTGCCCGATGCCGACGACACCGAGGACCTGCTGCGGGTGATCGACGTCCACGACGTGCAGCCCCAGCACACGCTGCAACTCCTCATGGATGCGGAACAGGGCCGCGCGGTGGGCTGGCTCATCCCGCCGGAGCCGACGACCGACCAACCGCTGTGACCCCTGCCTGCCAAGCAGGGCCACCATTCCCAGTGCTTCCCCCAGGAGGCGGACGTCATGCACACGTACCTGGCCACGGTCAACGGCAAGACCTACCGCATCGAACTGGTGGACGAGCGCCACGTGCGCATCGACGGCGTGCTTTACGAAATCGACTTCCAGGCCGTGCCTGAGCAGCCCATTTACAGCCTGCTGGCTTCGGGCACGTCCTATGAGGCCATCGTTGCCCAGGCCGAGCGGGATACCTGGGAAGTGCTGCTCCGGGGCGTGCTGTACCGGGTCCAGGTGGAGGACGAGCGGGAGCGGCGGCTGCGGGAGCAGGCCGGGCAGGAGGCCGGGAGCACGGCGCACATGCACATCCGTTCCCCCATGCCGGGGCTGGTGGTCGAAGTGCGGGTGCAGCCCGGCGACGAGGTGGGCAAGGGCGACGTGCTGTTGATTCTGGAATCTATGAAGATGCAGAACGAAATCCGGGCGCCCCGCAAAGGCGTGGTCCGCCGGGTGCACGTCTCGGCCGGGGTTTCGGTGGAGCAAAACGCCCCCCTGGTGGAACTGGAATAAGGGGCGCGCCCTATGCTGGAACAGGAAGCCAAGTTCTGGGTCCCGGCGTTGGCGGCTTTCCGGGCCATGCTGGAGGACCGGGGCGCGCAGTTGCTGGTCCCGCGGGTGTGGGAATACAACATCCGCTTCGATACCCCCGACCGCGCGTTGCAGGCCGCGCGGCAGGTCCTGCGGCTGCGCCGCGACCGCAAGCAGACCCTGGCCTACAAAGGCCGACCCCGGCTCGAAGGGGGCGTTGTGGTCCGGGAGGAAATCGAGGTGGAAATCGACGACCTGGAGGCCGCGCGGCGGCTGCTGCAGGCCTTGGGGTTCGTGGAAGTCTTCGTGTACGAGAAGTACCGCACCCTGTACCGCTGGGGGGAGGTGGTCCTGGCCCTGGACGAAACCCCCATGGGCAACTTCGTGGAAGTGGAAGGGCCTTCGGCCCAGACCGTCCAGGCCGCGGCCCGGCAGTTGGGCCTGGACCCTTCGGCTGCCGTGGCCGACAGTTACGCGGGGCTGTTCCACCGCCTCAAAGCCCACTACCGCTGGCCCTTCCGGGACCTGACCTTCGCGAACTTCCCCCCAACCCGGCCCGTGGACCTGGGGGTGCTGGGGCTGCGGCCGGCGTGGGAGGAGCGCGGTCGGCCGTGAGCCGTCGGCTGTGAGAGGGTGTTTGAGAAAGTGCGAAGCACCTTCTCACAGAGGTTTGGCTCTTTTGAAAACAAAATTGGCTTTGCCGCAATACAGTGGGAGGCATGGCCATGGACGCCTACTGGCTCAGCCCGACCGGGTTCCTGGAGGCCCATTTGCCCCATCTCCCCTGGGCCGACGCGTTGCGGGCATACGAAGCCTGGTGGGAGGAACGGGGGAAGCACGTCTCCCTGGCCGTGGACCGGATGGGAACACCCTGGCTCCGCATGTTCGACGTGCAGGGCCGGCGGGTGGACGAAATCCTCTACCCGCCGGAATATTGGGACTTCCTCATGGAGGGGTACCGCCGCGGTTTGGTCTGGCGGGTATTCGAGGAGGATTCCCTCCTCCCCTTCTACCTGTTCGGCTACGTGGTTTCGTTCTACGACCCTGGCCTGTACTGCCCCTATACCGTTTCCCTTTCCACCGCGGTGCCCCTGGCCAAATACGGCGACCCGGACCTGAAGGCCCGCTACCTGGAACCCATGCTGCGACGCGATGGGGCCATCTGGCAGGGCGCAACCTGGATGACCGAGGTCCGCGGGGGTTCCGACCTGGGCGCGGCCGTGGCCACCGAAGCCCATCCCTATGACGGCGGCTGGCGTCTGACCGGGGAGAAGTACTTTGCCAGCAACGTGGGCGCGGAGGTCGCGGTGGTCGCCGCCCGCATGCCCGGCGGTCCGCCCGACGTGCGGGGCCTGGCCCTCTTCCTCGTCCCCCGTTATCGCGCGGATGGCTCCCTCAACTACCACATCCGCCGGCTGAAGGACAAAATCGGCACCCGTTCGGTGCCCACGGGTGAAGTTGAACTGCAGGAAAGCGAAGCCTACCTGCTGGGCCGCCCTAAATGGGGCATCTACCTGATTCTCGAAGTGCTCAACATCTCCCGGGTGGCCAACAGCGTGGGCAGCGTGGCCCTGGCCCAGGGGGCCCTGGCCGCGGCCCTGCGCTTTGCCCAGGAGCGGCGGGCCTTTGGCCGTCCTATCATCGAGCACCCCCTGCTCCGCCGGCAGTTCCAGGAGCGCATGGCCCAGATTCGGGAGGCGTGGGCCCTGGCCTGGGAAGCCGTCCGCCTGTTGGATGAAGTCTGGAAGCAGCGGCCCCGCTATTCGGAGCGGTACCACCTGTTCCGCCTGGTCGCGCACCTGGCCAAGTACTGGACCGCGGAAGTCGCGGTGCAGACGGCCAAATGGTCCATGGAGGTCCACGGCGGCATGGGGGTGCTGGCCGAGTACGGCGTGGAGCGCTACCTGCGGGAGGCCATGATTCTCCCCATCTGGGAAGGCACGCCCCACCGCCAGATGCTGGACGGCCTGGAGGCCATGGAGCGCAAGCAGGCCCATCGGCTGCTGTGGGAACACCTTGCCCCTCATGCCGACCCCCAGGACCTGGAGGCCATGGCTGCCCAGGTGGACGCCTTCCTGGAACAGCCCCCGGAAACCCGGGAGGCCGAAATCGAACCCCTGTTCCAGGACCTGGCCCGGTTCACCGCCCGCACGCTACTGCGGTCGTCAGCAGTCCGCAGTCGGCAGTGAGCGGACTGCGGGAATTCCCCCTTTGCCCCTGTTCATTCCAGGCCTTCCCGCATATAATGGAGGCATCTTACCGCCAATAAAAGGAGTCGTCCGTATGTCCGAAGAAACCCTTCCCGTGCAGCACGAAGAAGGCATCACCATGGAAGAGTGGATGCAGCAGGAAGATGCAAGCCCGTCCACAGTGCGGCGGGGGCAGCGCTATCGGGGTGTGGTCACCGCGGTGGGGGAAAAGGACGTCTGGGTCAGCCTGGGCGCCAAGGTGGATGGCCGCATCCCGGTGGAGGACCTGGAGAGCCTGAGCGAAGAAGAGCGGGCCGCCATCCAGGAGGGGGCGGAAATCCCCGTATACGTGGTGAGCTTCGATAGCAACGGCACCCCGGTACTCTCCTACCGCCAGGCCCTGGAATGGCAGGACTGGGAGCGGGCCAAAGAGGCCATGGAAAAGGGCGAGGTCCTGTACCTGCCCATCGAATCCGTCAACCGCGGGGGCGTGGTGGTTCGCCTGGGGCGTTTGCGGGGCTTCGTGCCTGCATCCCAGATTTTGCTGGACCGCAAGAACGCCTGGGGCGGCAACCGGCCCGAACAGTGGACCCAGGACGTGCGGGGTCAGGTGCTGGCCCTCAAGGTCATCGAGGCGGACCCGGAGCGCCGTCGGCTCATCCTCTCGGAACGGGCCGCGGCCCGGGAGGCCCGGGACTTCCTCAAGAGCCAGCTCATCGAGCAACTGCAGGTGGGCGACGTGCTCACCGGTCGGGTAACCCGCCTGACCAACTTCGGTGCGTTCGTCAACCTGGGCCTGGCCGATGGCCTGGTCCCCATCGCGGAGATTTCCTGGGACCACATCCGGCACCCTTCCGATGTGCTTCAGGAGGGCCAGGAGGTCCAGGTCAAGGTCATTGGACTGGACCCGGAGCGCAAGCGCATCAGCCTTTCCATCCGGCAGTTGCAGGAGGACCCCTGGAAGGTCAAGGCCGCCCAGCTGCGGGTGGGCCAGCTGGTTCGGGGGACCATTACCCGCCTGGAGCGCTTTGGCGCGTTCGCCCGCATCGAAAACGGCCTGGAAGGCCTGATTCACATCTCGGAAATCAGCCACCAGCGCATCGAGCACCCCAAGGAGGTGCTCAAGGAGGGCGAAGAGGTCACCCTGCGGGTGATTCGCATCGAGCCGGAGCGCCGGCGGCTGGGCCTGAGCCTGAAGCGGGTGGACTCCCTGGCCTACGCGGACCTGGACCTGCAAATGGCCCTGGAAGAGGCCCAGCAGGAAGGGGACGCCGAAGCCGCTGAGGACGAGGCCGCGTCCCAGGCCGAAGCGTAGCGCGCGCAATTTGATTCGCCCTGGGAAAAATCGGTGGGGGAGGGCATTGCCCTCCCCCACGTCATTCATTGGAAGAACTGGGGGGCCTGCAGGCTGGCCCACAGGAAGAGCAGGGTGAACAGGGTATATACGATGAGCTGGCGGATGCCGATGTACGTCGGCCGGCGGCCCACCGCGGGCGCGACCAGCACCCCCCAGAGCACTTCTCCCCACTGGAGGGCATAGGCCCACCAAAGCCGTGGGGGTGCCCATCCAGCCCGGCCCAGCAGGTAAACGGCCAGGGCCACCGTGGTGCTGTAAAGAAGCGCCCGCCAGCCCCGGCGCAGCCGCTCCGCCCAGGGGGGCACTTCGGGCCATTCCCGCTGTTCCAGCCGCACGAAGATGTACACGATGGACGTGGCGGCCTGCAGCCAGAGCAAGGCCCAGAGCAGCCAGTCCCGGGCCAGGTAATGGCCCCGGGCAATCCAGATGGTGGCCGGCGCGGCCAGGGCCAGCATCCCCGAGGCCACTAGGTCCAGGGTGCGTTGATGGCGCTCGCGGCGCTGGGCTACCAGATACAGGTACCAGGCCAGCACCGCCGCGCCAATGGGCACCAGGTAGAGGAGATACCCGTGCCCGCGCCACAGCAACCAGAGGAACCCAGCCCCGGCCACCGCACCATAAGCCAGCATCCCTCGCAGGGCAATGGGGCCATCCCGCCGGGGCCGTCGGCCGACCAGGACCTTGACCCAGATGGTCATTGGCTGCCGGAGCAGAAAGGCGGCCAGCGCGGTCAGGGTGAACACCACGGTATCCAGGTTCCACCGTCCGCCCAACACCAGGCCAATGACCAGGGGCGAGAGGAACAGCATCCAGGCGCCGTGTTCCTGGGGCAGCAGGATGTGGCGAGGAAAGCGTCGCGTCATGGAAACCTCCCCATGGAATGCGGTTCTGGAGTATACTTTCCCCAACTCCCTGGGGAAGGGAATACATGTTTCGCGAGATTTTGGCCCTGTTGTGGGTAGCGGCCTTTGGTTTTGCGTTGTTGGTCACGTATTTCCTCGTGGCCGACCGTTCCCCGCGGGAAGCGCTGCGGCGCATCCCCTTCTTCGACGCGCTGGTGGGCGCGCTGGCCCTGGCCATGGAAGCCGGTTGGGGCGTACATCAGGGGTTGGGGACCGGTCGCCTTTGGGGGGACGAAGGCGCGGCCGGGTTCGCCGGCCTGACCGCGCTGGAAGGCATGGGCCGCATGGCCCTGCGAGGCGACCATCCCCCCCAGTCCTCGGCTGGCGGCGGGCTGCTGACGCTGTTGGCCTTCAACCGGTGGCGGATGCTTTACCGCAGCGCGGCCCGTGTGCCCGATGTGTTCCCCTTTCAAATCCCGGGGATGCTCCCCTGGGGCTACACCGCGGGGGTGCTGGCTTTTGCCGAAGGGAATACCGAACAGGCCGGCTTCATCGGCCATTATGGGGCCGAGGCCGGGCTGCTGACCGAAAGCGCGCCCCGGGTCCTGGCTGCTTCCGAAGACCCCTCCACCCAGGCCCTGCTTTACGCGGTGGCCGACCACACCCTGGTGGGTGAAGAGGTGTTCGCTTCGGGCGCGTACCTGGAAAACGGCCCCAGCCACGTCGCGTCCCTGATTGTCCAGGACGTGTTCCGCATTCTCGTCCTGCTGGCGCTTTTGGCCGCGCCCCTGGTGGCCCTGCTGGGAGGTGGGGGATGAAACTTTCCCTGAGCACCGCGGTGGCCATTGGCGTGGGCCTGGTCGTGCTGGTGGCCTGGTTCGTGCCCCTGCCCCTGTTGGTTTCCCTCCGGGTGCTCTTCCTGGATTGGGCCGTGCTCCTGGCCGCGGCGGCCCTGCTCCTGGTCTTCCTTTACCTGGTGCTTGACCAGTTCCGCGCGACCCTGCGCCGACGACCGGGCTGGCCGTACCGCCTGCTCGCGGCCATGACCGCGGTGGTCACCTTCGTGGTGCTGAGCCTGCCCCAGGGCGAGGCCGCAGCCCCCTGGTTGCTGCGCTTCTTCATCGTCCCGGCCTCGGCCACGCTCCTGGGCCTGGTCGCGGTGGTGTTGACCTACCGCATGTTGTGGTTCCCCTGGCGTCGCGGGGGCCGGGGTACCCTTTTCTTCCTCACCCTGATGGGTGTGACCGTGCTCTATTTGCTGTATGCCTGGAACCCCCGGCTGCCCGGCGTGGCCCTCTTGTGGACGTGGATCGAACAGGTGGTGACCCGGGCTGGCGTGCGCGGGTTGCTCCTGAGCATGAGCCTGGGTATCCTGGCCCTGGGCCTGCGCTTGTTGGGCGGGGCCGAACGCCCGTATGAAGGGTCGTGACCATGGCCGAAGGGCTGAAGTGCACGTGGTGCGGGCATGAGAACCCGCCAGATGCCGAAGTATGCGAACGGTGCGGCTCCCGGTTGACGCCGGTCTGGGCCGCATCGCCCGGTGCTTCCGAGGCCGGCGACGAGGTCCCGGATTGGCTTTTTGAAGCAGGGAAGACCCAGGCCCCAGAACCCGCAGCGGGCGAATCCCAGCCCGAAGACCTGGCCTCTGGCGACCTCCCGGACTGGTTGTTCGAGACGACCGAACCCGAAACCCAAGGCCCTGGGACGGAAACCGACGAGGACGCAACCGAGGCCGCCGAGACGGTGGCGGCCCCCGACTGGCTTTTTGGGGAAGGGCCTGCCCCTGAGGCCCCTGCGCCTGAGGCGGAAGAAGCCGCGGCGGAGGGTCCAGAACCCGCCGACATTCCCGATTGGCTGCTTGGGGAACCGGCTGCGCCTGAGGCCCCGGCGCCTGAGGTGGAAGAAGCCCCAGCCGCGGGGCCGGAGCCGGGCGAGGTTCCCGACTGGTTGCTTGGGGAAGCGCCTGCGCCTCAGG
>JALXBY010000036.1 GCA_026991215.1 Anaerolineales bacterium | reverse complement strand
GGCAGGGAGGGGCATCCCCTCCCAGGCGAAGCCGGTGAGAGTCCGGCGCTGTCCCGCAACGGTAACCCGTTCGTGCCGGTGAAGCGGCCTCCCCAGGCCCCCGGCACGCGGCGGGAAGCCCGGTCGCCCGCCCCGGTCGGTTTCCAAGCCCGCGCGGACGGGGTTGGAAACGCGCCGCTCCTGTGCGCGCCTCAGGGTGCGTGCGCGTTTCCCCCTTCGCCACCTGCGAAGGGGGTATGTGTTTGGAACGGCGCGGCCACCCGCCTCGCGCGTCCACACCATCATCATGAGGAGGTGGCCCGATGCGGCGGCGTACCTTGTTCCTTTTGCTCCTTGTCCTTGCGGCCTTCCTGAGCGCGTGCGCGCGCTCCACGCCGACGCCCACGCCCACACCGGTTCCCCCCACGCCGACCTTCACCGCGGTGCCTTCGCCCACGCCCGAACCTTCCCCCACGCCCATCCCAGCAACGCCCACGCCAACGCCCCTCCAGTTCACCGACGACCTGGGCCGGACCATCACCCTGGCCGGGTGCCCCACCCGCGTGGTGAGCATTTCCCCCAACATCACGGAGGGTCTCTTTGCCATCGGCGCGGGCAACCTGGTCGTGGGTCGGGATACCAATTCCGACTATCCCCCGGAGGTCAAGAACATCACCGATGTGGGCAGTTTCTACCAGAACCTGCCCCTGGAGAATCTGCTGGCCCTGGAGCCTGACCTGGTGATTGCCGCGGAAATTATCTCCAAGGACCAGGTGAGCCAGATGGAAGAGGCCGGGTTGACGGTGTACTGGCAGGCCAACCCCAAGTCCCTGGAGGACCTGTACCGCAACCTGGAGACCCTGGGCCAGTTGACCTGCCGGGAGGAACAGGCCCAGGAACTGGTGGCCCAACTCAAGGAGCGGGTGCAGGCCGTGCGGGAGGCCGTGGCCCAGGTGGAGACCCGGCCCAAGGTGTTCTACGAACTGGACGCCACGGATCCGGAACAGCCCTGGACCGCGGGGCCGGGTTCGTTCATTGACATCCTCATCCGGGAAGCCGGCGGCGAGAACGTGGCCGGCGAACTGGATACACCCTGGGCGCAGGTCAGCCTGGAGAAACTTCTGGAATGGAACCCGGACATCATCGTGCTGGGGGATGCCAACTACGGCGTGACGCCGGAGGCCGTGGCCCAACGGCCCGGCTGGGCCGCGCTGAAGGCAGTGCAGGAAGGCCGGGTGTACCCGGTGGACGGGAACCTGTTCAGCCGGCCGGGTCCCCGCCTGGTCGATGGTCTGGAGACCCTGGCCGTGCTCTTCCATCCTGACCTGTTCTGCGCCAGCCCGCCGGCCCGGGCCGAAGCCCAGGCGGTCCAGGCCGTGTGCCCGTAGGTCAGTAGGGGGGTGGGGGAGGGCATTGCCCTCTCCCACCCCCCAGAACTTTGGCTTTTTTGGGCAAAGGGGGTTGTGGCCCCTGAGGGCATAGGGACGCAAATTTTGTTGTGAGATTTGTGTTATGTGGCGGGTTTAGATGCGTTGAACACCCGCTATTGGCCAAAGGTTGATCGATCCTCCAAATACCCGCCGCGCTGCAGGGCCTCCCGAATGGGGCCCAGGTTCATCCCAAAGCCGATGAAGACCTGGCCGTCGATGACCAGGGTGGGCGTGATGAAGCGGCCTGCGACGGCTTTCAGTTCCTCCATGGCCTTGGGGTCCACGGTCACGTCCTTTTCCGTAAAGGGGATACCGTGTTCGGCGAAGAACCTCTTCGCCATCTGGCAATCGCTTCAGGTGGGTTGGGTGTAAATCACGATGCCTCGCGGTTTGGTGGATTTGCGAAACAACCGTTCCCACAAGCGCATGGCAGCACCTCCGAGCGTGGACAGTGATTCGCGGACGGCAATCAGCAGCCAGCAGTCAGCAGGCAGCGGACTGCGCACCGCGCACCGCGGACTGCGGACTTCCGGCTGCAGCCTGGACGAAGCGGACCGCCAGCTCCGGCCTGGACCAGAAGTGCAGGTGCACGTACGAAGCCCACAGGGAACCCACCACCGCGCCTTCGGGTACCGTTTGCCCTTGGGGGTCGTGCAGCCAGTAGGCCGGTGGCAGGCCTTCAGGCCGGCCCTGCCAGCGGGAAAAGTGAAACTCGTGCCCCCGGACCCGCTCGCCGGCTTGCATCAACCAGGCATCGGTGGCGGCTTCGGCCTCCCGGTAGCCCAGCACCAGATGCCGCGTCATCACGGACCGGCCTGGCAGCAGGCCGACCATGGGGTACGCCCGCCCCTCGCCATCCACCAGGGTCTGGGTCAGGTACATCAGCCCGCCGCACTCCGCATAGATGGGCAGCCCCTGGGCATGGGCCCGGCGCAGCGCGGCGTGCAAACGCCGGTTCTGGCTCAGGGCCTCGGCGTAGACCTCGGGGAAGCCGCCGCTGAGGATGACGCCCCGCACGCCCGCAGGCAGGCCCGGGTCCTCGGTGGGGCGGAATTCCTGCAACTCGGCCCCTGCGTAGGTCAGCAGTTCCAGGTTGCCGGGGTAAAGGAAGGAGAAGGCCGGGT
>JALXBY010000035.1 GCA_026991215.1 Anaerolineales bacterium | reverse complement strand
GCGGTCCGTTCGCTGCCGCCCTTCCCCACCCCTTCCTCCCACTGACCACTGACCACTCACCACTGACCACTCACCACTCCGGGAGGTGCCAGCCATGCTTCCGGTGCCTGAGCATTTTCGCCCTGAAAAGGTAGGCGACGTGTGGAAGGTGGATTACGAAGCCCGAAGCCGCGAAGCCCGTGCCTGGGCCGAACGTTTCCAAATTCCCCCCGCGGCCCAGGACCGCTTCCGCATCGCTTTGGTGCTGATCGACGTCCAGAACACCTTCTGCCTGCCCGGTTTCGAACTCTTCGTGGCCGGCCGTTCCGGCCGGGGCGCGGTGGAAGACAACGTCCGCCTGTGCCGCTTCATCTACCAGAACCTTCACCGCATCACGAAAATCTTCGCCACCCTGGATACCCACTACCCACTGCAGATTTTCCACGCGCCCTTCCTGGTGGACGAGCAGGGGAACCATCCCCCCGCGTTCACCATGGTGGCCCCTGAGGATGTGGAAGCCGGCCGCTGGCAGGTCAACCCCGCAGTGGCCCAGGCCTTGGGCCTTTCCCCCGAAGACGCCCAGTCCTACCTGCGCCACTACGTGCAGACCCTGGCCGAAAAGGGGAAGTACCAGTTGACCATCTGGCCCTTCCACGCCATGCTGGGCGGCATTGGCCATGCCCTGGTCCCGGCCGTGGAAGAGGCCATCTTCTTCCATAGCATCGCCCGCTATGCCCAGCCGGAGTTCATCATCAAGGGCGACCACCCGCTAACCGAGCACTATTCGGCCCTGCGGCCGGAGGTCACCCACGACCATCACGGTCGGTTGCTGGTTGGTCTGAACGAGCGGTTGGTCAACGCGGTGCAGGAATACGACGCGGTCATCATCACCGGGCAGGCCAAGAGCCATTGCGTGGGCTGGACCGTGGGCGACCTGGCTTCGGTACTGGAAGAACGCGGGCAGGCCGCCCTGCTTTCCCGCATCTACCTGCTGGAGGATACCACCTCCCCCGTGGTGGTGCCGGGCGCGGACTTCACCGAAGCCGCGGAGAAGATGTTCGCCCACTTTGCCCAGAAGGGGATGCACCGGGTGCGCACCGACCAGCCCATGGAGACATGGCCCGGTCCCATCGGGCAGGCTTTGGGTCAGGCATAAGACATCGGGGCGGCCCGGCGGCCGCCCCGGTTTCATTTATGCCCCACGGCGGGTGAAGACCAGCCAGCCCACGCCGGAAAGCCCCAACCACAACACCAGGCCAAAGACCAGGGAGGGAACCGCGCGCGTTGCCGGGGGTTCGGCCACGACCGTGGCCGTGGGCTGCAAGGAAGAAGCCTTAGCAAAGGGCGTGGCCGTGGGTTGCATCCGGGCCTGGGTTGGGGGCGTTGCGGTCGGGTCTGCTGGCGCGGGGGTGGATGAGGGCTTTGGCGTTGCGGTCGGCGTGGGCGTGGTCTTGGGGGGCGAAATCATGATTTCCTGGCCCGGATAGATGATGCTGGTGCGGGTGAGGTTGTTGAGTTCCAGGATTTGCTCCAGGGGCACCCGGTAGGAGAGAGCAATCATCATCAGGGTCTGGCCCGGCTGCACGGTGTGGACCACCGCGCCATCGGGCCGGGGCGTGGCCGGAATGACCGGCACGTACCCTAAGGTAGGTGTGGGCGTGGGCCGGGGTTTGTCCGAAGTCGGCGGTGGCGGGTCGCCCTTGGGTGGGGGAAGGCCCACACCCGGCGCCCAGGCCACGAGCAGGGTGTAATACGTCTTGCCGGACTCTGTGGACGCGCACCCAGCCCCCACGTGCCGGACCGAAGGGATGGTGATGGTGTAGTAGTGGATGGGGGAAGGCAGCCACAGGTCCATGGCCCCCTGGGGACCCATGCGATAGCCCCAGGCGATGTTTTCCGAGGCCAGAACCCGACCGCCGTTGCCATAGCCCGCGGCCCGGAGCCGGTCCACCGGTCGGCTGCCGCCCGGCCCGATGTGGGTCAGTTGCTCGATGCTGGCCTGGTATTCGCTGTGGTTCTGGGCCACGGCCATGACGATGGGGTGTACTTCGTACGGGGGCAGGCCCAGCCCGGCCCGGAAGTTGTTGACCAATTGAATCAGCGTGCTGGCCTGGTCCAGGCAGGCCTGCACGCCCGACGCGGGGGCCGGGCGCTGAAACGCCATCCCCAGCCAGGAAAGGAACAACAAGCCCGTGAGGAAGATGCGGCGGAACATGGGTGAGTGGTGAGTGGTGAGTGGTCAGTGGTCAGTGGGCAGTGGGCGGTGGTGGGTGGGGTTAGCGGCCGAAGTAGTCGATGGTGCGGGCCAGAGCCTCGGCTTGTTTTTCCATCTCGGCTTCGGAGAAGTAGTTGGTAGGGAGTTGAATCAGGCGGGGTTGTGTGGCTTCGGCCACGGGGCACAGACCGGGTTCGAAGGTCTGCCACTGGTAATCTGCAAAACGTTTGCCCCGGAACGCGGGTTCCAGATAGGTCAGCCGCCAGGCGCCGTAGAAGGGTTCGCCGCCGAATTCGATGTACTTGCGTCGGAAATCGTGCCAGGTGATGTCGTCCCGGTCAAGACGGAGGACATAGGTCCAGTACGCGTGTTCGTAGCCTTCCGGCACCTTTTGGGGCGTCAGCCAGTCGCATCCCTCCACGGCCTGGGCGTAGTAGGCCGCGGCCTTCTGCCGCAAGGCCACCAGGAAGGGCAGCCGTTCCAGCTGGCCCAGGGCCACGGCCGCGCACACTTCGGACATGCGGTAGTTCCAGCCGATGCTCACGTGCCGGGCGTAGTTGGGGTCCTGGATTTCGTCCTTGGAGATTTTCGGCTGGTCCGCGCCCACGGCCGCGTACCCCAGGCTGTTGAACCGGCGGATGCGGTCGGCCAGGTCCCGGTCGTTGGTGATGACCATGCCGCCTTCGCCGCTGGTCATGTGCTTGGAACTCTGGAAACTGAAACTCGCGGCATGGCCCAGGGTGCCCACCAGACGGCCCTTGTACCGTCCCAGGAAGCACTGGGCATCGTCTTCCAGGACGAACAGGTTGTGTTCCCGCGCGATGTCCATGATGGGGTCCATATCGGGGGAAAGGCCATAGATGGCCACCGGGATGATGGCCTTGGTGCGTTCGGTGATGTGTTCCCGGATGGAATCGGGGTCGATGGTCCAGGTTTCGGGGTGGATATCGGCAAAGACCGGCAGGGCCCCCGCGTGCAAAACGGCAAAGGAGGTGCTGGCCATGGTCAGGGGCGGCACGATGACCTCATCGCCGGGGCCGACGCCGGCCGCGGCCAGGGCCGCGTGCATGGTCGCGGTGCCGTTCACGAAAGAGATGGCGTATTCCACGCCAAAGGTGCGGGCGAATGCGTCCTCCAGCCGGCGCACCATGTGCGCGCCTTTGGAGGTGCGGAACTCGGAACGCAGCACCTCCAGCACGTAGGCGACTTCCCGCAGGGTGATGCGTTCGTATTCCATGGGTCTGGCTCCTTACGGCGGTCGGCAGTGCGCAGTGCGCGGCCCGCAATGGAAACAAGGAGGCGGTGGACCAGGTATCGAACCTGTGGGGCAGGTCGGTCCGCCGCCCATTCGGTGGGGGAAGTATACCATCCAGTTTGACGTTGACTTCTCACATGTTCACGTATAGCATGAACACGAAAAGGTATCATAATTGTCAATTTCGCCGATCAGGGTACCGAAGATATCTTCAACGGACGGAACACGCCTCAAGCCCGCAGAACGTTGTCAAAGGCGTTGTGGCGTGTTGCCCAACGTAAGTTTGCCTGGATGGACGCTGCTGAGACCCTGGAAGATTTGCGCATTCCTCCCGGTAACCGTTTGGAAAAACTACACGGTGACAGGGAAGGTCAATATAGCATCCGTATCAACGAACGCTATCGTATCTGTTTTCGGTGGACACCCCAGGGGCCTGCCGACGTCGAAATTGTCGATTACCATCGCTGAAGGGAGGAAGGCTTATGCGTTTGCCTACGGAGCGTCCCCCAATCCCTCCCGGCGAAATCCTGTTGGAGGAATTCCTCAAACCGTTGGGCATCAGCCAGCGTGCACTGGCCCGGGCCCTCGGAATTCCCTATCAACGGGTCAACGAAATCGTGCGCGGGAAGCGGGCCATCACGCCCGATACCGCCCTGCGCCTGGCCCGATTCTTCGGCACCACCCCCGACGTCTGGCTGAACCTTCAGCGCCGGGTTGACCTGTATCGGGCACGGCAGCGCCTTGCCCTGGAAACGATTCCCACCTACGAGGAATGGGTTGCCGCACGTTGAAGTTTCTCTCCTCACCGCGCGCAAAAAGCCCCCGCCCGGCAAGGCGGGGGCTTTCGCTTTCCAGAGCCTCTCCGCTCACTCCCCGCTGGTGACCAAGGTGCCAACGGGTTCACCGCGCAGCGCGCGGGGCAGGGCATCCGGGTCCCAGATGTTCAGCACCAGGATGGGCAGGTTGTTGTCCATGCACAGGGAAAAGGCCGTGGCGTCCATGATTTGCAGCCGGCGGTTGAGGGCTTCCAGGTAGGTAAGGCGGTCGAACTTGCGGGCGTTGGGGACCTGCCGCGGGTCGGCTTCGTAGATGCCATCGACTTTGGTCCCTTTGATGAGCACATCCGCGCCAATTTCCATGGCCCGGAGTGCGGCCGCGGTATCCGTGGTGAAGTAGGGGTTGCCGGTGCCCGCGCCGAATATGACCACCCGGCCCTTCTCCAGGTGCCGCAGCGCGCGCCGGCGGATGTACGGCTCGGCCACGGCCCGCATTTCGATTGCGCTCATCACGCGGGTGGGGATGTCCAGCCGCTCGATGGCGTCCATCAGGGCCAGGGCGTTCATCACCGTGGCCAGCATGCCCATGTAGTCGGCCGTGGCCCGGTCCATGCCGTGCTGGATGCCAATGTTGCCCCGCCAAAGGTTGCCCGCGCCAATGACGATGGCTACCTGAACGCCCATTTCGTGGACCTGGGCGATGCGGCGGGCGATGGCGTCGGCTTGATGGGGGTCAATTCCCTGGCCCCCCGGCGGGGCCAGGACCTCGCCGCTGAGTTTCAAGAGAATGCGCCGGAATTTGAGCGGGGCAGGCCGCTTTGTCGCCATGCGGAACCTCCGGTCCCCCGGTAAGGGCGTGGTTCAGGCAAAAGAAAAGGCCGCCCAACGGCGGCCTTTTGGGTTATTCTTCGGTTTCGCCCAGTTCCCAGCGCACGAAGCGCCGCACCACGATGTTCTCGCCCAGCCGGGCGATGGCCTCGGTGATGAGGTCCTTGACCGTCCGGGTTTCGTCCCGGATGTAGGTCTGGCGAAGCAGCACGGTTTCGTCCAGGAACTTGTTGAGCATCCCTTCCGCGATGCGTTCGGCCACGTGTTCGGGCTTGCCCTGTTCCAGGGCCCGCTGCCGGGCCTTGGCCTTCTGGGCCTCGATGACCTCCTGGGGCACGTCGTCCTCGCTGATGTACTTGGGCGCCATGGCCGCAATCTGCAGGGCAATTTCGTGGGCCAGGTTGCGGAAGTCCTCGGTGCGGGCCACGAAGTCGGTCTCACAGTTGACCTCGACCATCACGGCAATGCGCCCGTCGCCGTGACTGTAGACCTCGATGATGCCTTCCCGGGCCGTGCGACCGGCCTTCTTCGCGGCCTTGACCGCACCCTTTTCCCGCAGGATTTCGATGGCCTTTTCCATGTCGCCGCCGGCCTCTTCCAGGGCCTTGCGGCAGTCCATGATGCCCGCGCCCGTGCGGGCCCGCAGTTCCTTGATGGCTTCAATCGAAACGGCCATGGGGGACTCCTCCTCTGTAGGGTTCCGGGTTATGCTCGTTCTTCCACTTCGTCGGCTTCGGCAACGGCGTCTTCGACGGCCTCGCCCGTGGGTTCACCCTGGGCCTCCGGGGCCTGGGCGGTTGCGGCCTCGGACGCGGCGGGTTGGGCGGCTTCGGCTTCCGCCGTTTCTTCGGACTGCGCCCGAATCTTGCGCAGGGTGCTCTCGCCCAGATAGGCTTCCACCGGCACCTCTTCTGCTTCTTCCTCAACGGGCGCTTCCTGGGCCTGGGCTTCGGCCTGCTGCTCGGCCAGGAGTTTCTCCCGCAGGCGGAGACCTTCTTCCACCGCGTCGGCCATCAGGTTGACGATGAGTTTGATGGACCGGATGGCGTCGTCGTTGGCCGGGATGATGTAATCGATGTTCGTGGGGTCACAGTTGGTATCCACCATGGCCACCACCGGGATGTTGAGCCGGTTGGCCTCCCGGACCGCGGTCTCCTCCTGGCACACGTCCACGATGAAGACCAGGTCGGGCAGGCGGGTCATGTGGCGGATACCGGAGAGGCGCTGGCGCAGTTTCTCCATCTGCCGGCGCAGGCGGATGGCTTCCTTCTTGGAAAGCCGCTCCAGGATGCCCTCCTGCTCCATGCGTTCCAGTTCTTCCAGGTAGCGGACCCGCTGGTAAATGGTGCGCCAGTTGGTGAGCATGCCGCCCAGCCATTTGTAGTTGACGTAAGGCATTCCCACCCGCTTGGCCGCGTCTTCGATGATGTCCCGGGCTTGGTGCTTGGTGCCCACGAAGAGCACGATGCCGCCCTGGGCCACGGTGTCCCGAATCAGGTCGTAGGCTTCCCGAAGGGCTTTTTGGGTTTTCTGCAGGTCGATGATGTGCACGCCGTTCCGCTGCGTGTAGATGTAGGGCTTCATCTTGGGGTTCCACCGGCTGGTCTTGTGGCCGAAGTGGACCCCGCATTCCAACAGGGTCTTGAGGGGGACAATGGGCTTGGGCATGGGTCTCCTCCTGCGTTAGGCCTCCGCTCCCGTCGTCCCAGGTGCCCACCGGGGCGATACCCGGCACGCATCACCCGGTCGGGGAACGTGTGGGATGGCAAAAAGCCGGGCTAAGTATACCGGAGTTGGTTGGCGTGTCCAGGGTGGGCGGGAATGTGGAAATACCTGGTGGCCCGTTCCGTACCAACCCCAGGGTGTGAAGGTGTGAGGGGTTTGTGGTTTATAGGGCAGGAAACAGGACAGCGTGTATGGTTTCTGGTGTTAGCAATGCAATGTCAGAAGGCGTTTCGAGGAAGGGTTCTATATCCCGTTGAATTTCCTGCCAGGAGGCGCTTTGCAAACGTTTCCATACCATTTCTCGCCAAGTATGAGCGTCGGGCATCGGTCCCGGCCAACCCGTTTGGCGCAATGCATTACGTAGCATAACCAAATTCGGTT
This sequence comes from Anaerolineales bacterium, assembly GCA_026991215.1. Classification (GTDB taxonomy): domain Bacteria; phylum Chloroflexota; class Anaerolineae; order Anaerolineales; family DRMV01; genus S139-71. The sequence goes on along the minus strand of JALXBY010000035.1, from coordinate 1,389 downwards.
CTGGCGGATGAGGCGCGCTGAGAAGCCAAAAAAGGTCGTAAACGTCGCGTCCCTTGAGGTAAGGGCGTTGTAATAAGGCGTGGATTTTCCCAGCCAGAATGGAGGACAAGTCATGGTGTTGTAACCGCAATACCCAAACAAAGGGTCGTATGACAGAAACTCTCAAACGCGCACCACTTGGGGGACGCGTATCCACTTCGATTTTGATGGCCATCTTTTCTTCCGCATGGGGAGAAAGCCTCAGTTCGTTCAACAGTCCCCGAAATCGAATCCATGCAATATGTACGACTCTATCCAGTTTGAGGCGTACATCTACGATATAGTTCTCTCTTGTCAGTTCCTGCTGCAGATGCTGGACATAACGTTGAAGGTCATAGTTTCCCTTTTCAGGGCGTTCCAACGCAAAATCCAAATCTTCTGAAAATCGAGGGATACGAAATAGGAATCGAAGGGCGGTCCCTCCATGGAAGGCTAAGGGTACCATAGCCCCTTGGCGTTGCAGCGATAACAAAACCCGTGCTTGTAAATATTCTCGTACACGATTACGTGCTTCCAATGGATTTGAAGCCTGCTGGACGATCTGTACCAGGTATTCCTTCACCGTGCACGCTCCCAGAACCTTTTCGCCCGCCGTACGGCCCGCTGCAGTTTGGGGGATTGCATCCGTTGGGCCAAGGATTCAAGCCGGGAGAAGTCCAAAGCGCGCCAATCCAACCGCAATTCTTGGAGGTAGCCCACGGCGTCGCTACCCGGTGTTAGGTAGAGCAAATCAAGCAGGGCTTTCTCTGGGGTGGCAATCCAGGCAAACTGGCCAGGGGCGACTTCGTGCCGGGTGTATCCAAAGAACCGTTTCGTGGTCAGCCGTCGGTAGAGATAGGTGCCTAAAGGGGTGTGGAAACGTCCCGGTTTTGCCGTAGTTACCGAAGTGACTGCAAAAACCGTTTCTGGAATCAGCCCATAATAGGCCAGAGCCGATTGAAGACTGACATAAGAAGGCTTCACCAGCCGGTTAGCCACGACGAAGGGGTGGGGTTGCACACGTTGATAGGGTGGGGCCAGGGCATACAACCCCCGACGTAAACGAATCAACTTCCCGCGGCGCACCCATTGGGGGAGTTGCACCTGAAGGGATTCAGGGTTGACATCCCCTGCGAGCAAGTAGGAGGTCTCGAATACGGGTTCGTTTTCTACAATGCGCAACAGTTCTTCAAACTTCATTGCGGTGTTAGATTTGCACTTTTTGCCTTTGCGTACAGTATACCAATTCGTTCCCATTACCGAAGAAGTTTTTTCGGTAATGGGAACGAAAGCGCTAATTCGTATTTAGTTTGTCGCACAAAGATGGCCTGGAACTTCTCGTGTACGTCACCCCCCATCCTCCCCCCCTCC
>JALXBY010000034.1 GCA_026991215.1 Anaerolineales bacterium | reverse complement strand
GGCCGCGGCCGCGTCCCTGGTCATGGGGCAGGCCGACGAAGGCACGCCGGTGGTGCATGTGCGCGGCTTCCCCTATGGCCTGGGGCCGGGCCGCCTGGCCGACCTGCTCCGCCCCCCCGAACTGGATCTGTTCCGCGGGGGCGAGGTCTACGCCCGCCGCCCGCCAGGGGTTACCCATCAGGAATGAAAAGCCCACCGCCGGGAGCCAGGGGGACGTCTCAGCCATCCTGCCCCAGATTTCCCCAAGCGCTACACGCCTGCCCACCTGGGGGGCTGAGCCTTTGGAGGGAATTCCTGGATAGCCTCCTGCCGCCTCAGGCGTTTTTCGTGTTCTAACATATCCTCACACAGAGCCACGGAGGACACGGAGTATCCGCTGGAGAGGCCCAAAATTTTCTCTGTGTCCTCTGTGGCTCCGTGAGAAAATGCGATGGTTTTGCTGCTTTTGTTCGATTTTGAAAAACGCGTGTGCCGACCCCATCCATGCAGGGCAGAAGCAGTGCGCATATGGTATACTTCAAGCACGTTTCATGAAAATCTCATTAGCCGGGAGGAGGGCACATGGCTGGTACAAGAGGATGGGTCTTGAGCACAGGCCTGTTTCTGGCTTTGGCAGCGTTGATGGGGTTGGGGCAAGGGGCTGTCCAGGCGAAAGAAGAGGCGGCCCCGGCGCCCGCGGTCACCCCCTGGGCTTTCATCATCACCGACTGGCGCTTTTTCGACGACAATGGCAACGGCGGCCAGGGCGCCTTCGTCACCGGGCCGGGAACGCCGCCCCTGGGCCAGGGGAGCGCCATGCTCCAGGTGACCAACGCCAGCCAGGGGTATGCATTTGGTACAGCCGTAAATCATCCCCATCCCCTGCGGCTGGACCGCATCAAAGTCCTCCGATATTCCACCTACCGGGCTTCGCCTGACCCTTCGAACGTTTTGGCCATTACCTTTCAGTTTTTCGTGGATTTCGACGTCACCGATGCCATCACCTCCTACCAGGGCCGTTTTGTTTTTGAGCCTTACACGACGCAAACCTCCGTCCCATCCAACACCTGGCAAACGTGGGACCTGCTCACCCAGGAAGGCTGGTGGCACACGGGCGGTATTCTTTGTACCCAATCAAACCCCTGTACTTGGACAGATATTCTGAACACGTATCCCAACGCCGGTATTCATCCGGGCTACCCCTTCATCCTTTTCAAGGCCGGCAGCGGCTGGAACGTCCCCTTCACCGGTTACGTGGACAAATTCGAAATCGCCATCGACGCGGCGGGCAACCTGTTTACCTTCGATTTCGACCCGCCGCCCACGGTGGGCCAGGTGTTCGTGGGGTCAACCCCGGTAGCCAACGGCCAGGTGCTCGACCGCTCTTCCGACAAGATCCGCATCGTCTTCCAGCACGATGCGCCCATGTACCGCCCCTCCCAATGGGGCTATGCCGGCCACGCCGATGAGGTCACGAACCCGGCCAACTATAAACTGGTGCATACGACCCTGGGCACCATCCCCATCAACAACGTCACCTATTTCGAGGACACCACCACGAACACCTACTACGTCACCCTGGACGTCAACAACGGGGTGCCCCTGCCCAACGGCAGTTACGCCCTGACCGTTTCCGGCGCCACTTCGGTGGTGGATGTCAACGGCATCCCCCTGGCCGGCAATGGGACCACATCGGGCACCGACTTCGTGCTGGAATTCTCCATCGACGTGCAGCCGGAAGAATTGCCTGAGACCGGCTTCCCGCCCACGGGCCGTGCATTGCCCGCCCGTCCCCGGCCGGGCGTGTATCAGCAAACCGCGATGGAGTTGCGCATCCCGCGCCTGGGCGTGCGGGCGCCCATCGTGGGGATTCCCCAGACCAACGGCACCTGGGACGTAGGCTGGCTGTACAACCAGGTCGGGTGGCTGGAAGGGTCTGCGTTCCCCACCTGGCGGGGCAACACTGTGCTCACCGCCCATGCCTGGAACTACGACGGCACCCCTGGCCTGTTCGCCCGTGTCCCGGAATTGCGCCATGGCGACCGGGTGCTCATCCGGGCCTGGGGGCTGGAGTACGTCTACGAAGTCCGGGAGTTCGTCCTGGCGCGGCCTGAGAACCTGAAGGGCGTGTTCACCCACAAGGAGCGGGACTGGGTCACCCTGCTCACCTGCGTGGGCTTCGACCCAGAAACGGGGACCTACCGCTTCCGCTACGGCGTCCGGGCCGTATTGGTGGGCATCCGGCCGGTGGCTTCGGGGGGAAGGTGACACCCAGGCCCCGCAACACAACGCGGGGGAAGGCACCGGCACCTTCCCCCGCGTTTTTCGTTGGTGCCACCGCGCGCGGCGGTCAGGCCGGTACTTCCCGTTCCGCCAACGTGATGGCTTCGTCCAGAATGCTGAGGGCCTCGTCCACTTCTTTTTCCGTGACCACCAGGGGCGGGGCCATACGGAGCACGCTTTCCCCCGCGCCCATGGTGAGCAGGCCCATGCGGAAGGCGTACTGCTCGACCCTGTCCCGCAGTTCGGGGAAGGGGTCCTTGGTGGTGCGGCTGCGGACGAATTCCATGGCCAGCATCAGGCCCTTGCCCCGCACATGGCCGATGCTGGGGTGGCGGGCCATGAGTTGTTCCAGACCCTGCAGGGCGTAAGCCCCCACCCGCGCGGCATTGGCCATGAGTTCTTGCTCCACCAGGTCCAGGGTGACCAGGCTGGCTGCACAGGCCAGGGGGTTGCCGCCGTAGGTGTTGCCGTGCGCGCCTGCCGGCCAGGTGTGCACCGAGGCCTTTGAAATCATGGCCCCGAAGGGCACGCCCGAAGCCAGCCCTTTGGCCGAGGCCACGATGTCCGGCTCCACGCTCCAGTGTTGGATGGCCCACCACTTCCCGGTGCGGCCCACGCCCGTTTGCACTTCGTCCACGATGAGCAACATGCCGTACTTGTCGGCCAGTTCCCGCAGCGCGGGGAAGAAGTCGTCCGGCGGGACGATGTACCCGCCTTCGCCCTGAATGGGTTCCACCAGGATACCCGCGACCTCATCGGGCGGCACCAGGTTCTTGAGGATGTAGTCTTCGATGAAGCGGACCACCGCGCGGCCCTGGGATTCCCCTGGCCGGGCCTCCAGCACCGGACGGTAGGGATTGGGGTAGGGCACATGGACCACGCCGGGCATCCAGGGGAAGAAGCGTTGACGGAACACGGCCTTGCGCGCGGTGAAGGCCAGCGAACCCAGGGTGCGCCCGTGGAACCCGCCCAGGAAGCCGATGAAGAACTTCCGGCCGGTGTGGTGGCGGGCCAGTTTGATGGCTGCTTCCACACTCTCCGTACCGGAATTGGTCATGAACACTTTGGCCGGTTCCTGGAAGGGCGCGATACCGGCGATGCGCTCTGCGGCCCGTACCCAGATTTCGTGGTAGTAATCCGAGGAAATGTGGATGAATTTTTCGGCCTGTTCTTGAATCGCCTTGACCACCTGGGGATGAGCGTGGCCCGTGGTGACCACCGCGATGCCGGCGATGAAGTCCAGGTACTGGTTGCCGTCCACGTCCCACACGTACGCGCCCCGGCCATGGCTCATGACGAAACCGTAGGGCCGGCCGTAGGCCGGGGAAAGCACCGCCTGGTCCCGTTGAATGATGGCCCGGGCTTTGGGGCCGGGTACGTCGCGTAAGGGATGCCTCATCATCCACCTCCGTAGGCTGGATTTGCATCACCGGGCTCCTGGGGCCGGAACCGGCGTTGCTATAAGCGTACCACGCCTTCGGCCTGGGCCTGGCGGCCTTTAGAATTCAGACCCTGGTCTGCGTTTTTGGGACCTTGAACGCGCCACACCATGGTGGGAAGCGGGGAGGTGCGCCATGTTTACCACACCACGTTTGCGTTTGCGGGCCATCCGCCAGGAGGACCTGCCGGCTTTCCTCCGCTGGTTCAACGACCCCGAAGTGACCCGCTATTTGGCCGCCATGTGGCCCCTGGCCATGGAGGACGAAGAAGAATGGTTCCGCCAGGTACGTCAACGTCCCCGCTGGGAGCGGCCCCTGGCCATCGAGGTACGGGAGGGTCAGGACTGGGTGCTCATTGGCAACACCACCTTTCACCGCATCGACTGGCTCAACCGGTGGGCCGAATTGGGCATCGTCATCGGCGAAAAGGCCTGCTGGAGCCGGGGGTGTGGCACCGGGGGCGTCCAGGCCATGGGGGCCATTGCTTTCCCCGTGCTCAGCCTGAACCGGGTGCAGTTGGAAGTGTACGAATTCAACGTCCGGGCCCGACGGGCCTATGAAAAGGTGGGCTTCCAGGTGGAAGGTCGGCGGCGTCAGGCCCGCTACGTCGCGGGCCGCTACCATGACGTCATCCTCATGGCCGTGCTCCGGGAGGGCTGGACGCCGCCGTCTTGGTGGGCGGAGGTCTTGAACCCCCCAGAGGGCGTTTGAGCGGCTGGGCCTGGCGGATGCTGCCGGGGCTGCCCAACCTCCCGCCAAAAAGCCTTGACAGGCTCCAGGGCTGCCACTACAATGGGCCTCGCCGCCTGCAAGGGCGAGGAAAATGGAGAAATCTGGAAAGCGCCGCAAACTGCGCGGCAGCGCTTTGTTTTGTCTGAGACTCGTACGGACAACCATCCCCAAGGAGGAAAACGGTGCCCACCTTCAATCAACTGGTGCGGTACGGACGCAAACCCAAGAAGGACAAGCCCAAGGCGCCGGCTCTGCTCTACACCTACAACGCCTTGAAGGGGAAGCGCATCCGGCTGCCCAAGGGCGCGCCTCAAAAGCGGGGGGTCTGCATCGCGGTCCGGACCATGACCCCCAAGAAACCCAACTCCGCGCTGCGCAAAATCGCGCGTGTGCGCCTGACCAACGGCATGGAAGTTACCGCATACATCCCCGGTGAGGGCCACAACCTGCAGGAACACTCGGTGGTCCTGGTCCGGGGCGGCCGTGTGAAGGACCTGCCGGGCGTGCGCTACAAGATTGTGCGGGGCGCGCTGGATGCAGCCGGGGTGGAAGGCCGGCGGCAGTCGCGTTCCAAGTACGGCACCAAGAAGCCCAAGAAGTAACCCCGTCTATACGCCGCAGGAGGAACGGGTATGCCTCGTCGCTATCGACCGGAACGTCGGCAGATTCCGCCGGACCCCAAATACGGACGTTCGGACGTGGAGTCCTTCATCAACCGGGTGATGCGCAACGGCAAGAAGAGCGTGGCCCGTCGCCTGGTGTATCAGGCCTTTGACATCATCCAGGAAAAAACGGGGCAGGACCCCCTGAAGGTCTTCGAGAAGGCCATCAATAACGTGAAGCCCATCATGGAGGTCCGGCCCCGGCGTGTGGGCGGTGCCACGTACCAGATTCCCATGGAGGTGCCGCCCCATCGCCAGTTCGCCCTGGCCTGCCGCTGGATTATCCACGCGGCCCGTGCCCGCCAGGGCAAGAGTTTTTCCGAGAAACTGGCGGCGGAACTGCTGGACGCGGCCCGCGGCCAGGGCGCGGCCGTCCGCAAGCGGGAAGAGGTGCACCGCATGGCCGAGGCCAACCGGGCCTTCGCCCATTTGCGTATCTAAGGGCGGGTTGGCCGCTTTTCAGCGACGCGCTTGGCGCGTCGCTTTTTTTGCGCCTTGACGGTGGTTCCCGCTTCCTGCCCGGAAGCAAATCGGCAGGAGAGGTTTTCTTTGTCTCTTGTGATGTGACGTTGTCCAACTTTTTTCGCCGGGAAGGTGACGCATGGCCAGGCAATACCCCATCGAAAAATATCGAAACATCGGCATCATCGCCCACATCGACGCGGGCAAAACCACCACCACCGAGCGCATCCTGTTCTATACCGGTCGGACCCACCGCCTGGGCGAGGTGCACGAGGGGACGACCGTGACCGACTACATGGAACAGGAACGGGAGCGGGGCATCACCATCGTGGCCGCGTCGGTCTCCGCGGAGTGGAAGGGGTATCAAATCAACATCATCGACACCCCCGGGCACATCGACTTCACCGCGGAAGTGCAGCGTTCCCTCCGGGTGCTGGACGGCGCGATTGTGGTGTTCGACGCGGTCCACGGGGTGGAACCCCAGAGCGAAACCGTGTGGCGCCAGGCGGACCAGTACGGGGTCCCGCGCATTTGCTTCATCAACAAGATGGACAAGCCCGGAGCCTCCTACGAACGGGCGATTCAGACCATCCGCGACCGCCTGGGGGCCAACCCCATCGCGGTGCAACTCCCCATTGGCGAGGAGGCCGACTTCCGGGGTGTGGTGGACCTGATGACCATGCAGGCCATCACCTGGGTGGACGATTTGGGCAAGGAGCCGGTGGTGGGTCCCATCCCGCCCGAACTGCAGGACGCGGCCCAACAGGCCCGCGAACGGATGATTGAGGCCATCGCGGAACTGGACGACACGGTCATGGAAAAGTACCTGGAGGGCGAGGAACCCACGGTGGAGGAACTCAAGGCCGCGTTGCGCCGGGCTACCTTAAAGAACGAGGCCCAGCCGGTGTTCTGCGGCAGCGCCCTGCGCAACAAGGGCATCCAGCCGCTCCTGGACGGGGTCATCGATTACCTGCCTTCCCCCGTGGACATCCCCCCGGTCAAAGGCGTGAACCCGGAGACCGGCGAGGAAGAAGAACGCCCGGCCAGCGACGACGCACCCCTGTGTGCCCTGGTCTTCAAAATCGTGGCCGACCCCTACGTGGGTCGCCTGGCCTACTTCCGGGTCTACTCCGGCGTGCTCACCCAGGGCACCATGATTTACAACGCGTCCAAGCAGAAGCGGGAGCGGGTGGGCCGCCTGTTGCGTATGTATGCCAACCGGCGGGAACCCATCACCGAGGTGCGGGCCGGGGACATCGCTGCTGTCCTGGGCATGAAGAGTGCGACCACGGGTGACACCCTGTGCGATGAGGACCACCCCATCCTGCTGGAACCCATCCGCTTTCCCGAACCCGTGATTTCCGTGGCCATCGAACCCAAGACCAATGCGGACCAGGACCGTCTGGCCAAGGCCCTGCAGAAACTGGCCGAGGAAGACCCCACCTTTCGGGTTCGCACCGACGAGAACACCGGCCAGACCCTGATCGAGGGCATGGGCGAGTTGCACCTGGAAATCCTCATCGACCGGATGCGGCGGGAGTACAACGTCCAGGCCCGCGTGGGGCGGCCGCGCGTGGCTTATAAGGAAACGATTACCAAACCGGTGCCCAAGGTGGAAGGCAAGTTCGTCAAGCAGACGGGCGGCCGCGGTCAGTACGGGCACGTGGTGATTTCCCTGGAACCCGCGGAGCCGGGTTCGGGCATTATCTTCGAGGATAAAATCGTGGGCGGGGTCATCCCGCGGGAGTTCATCCCGGCGGTGGAAAAGGGGATTCGTGAAGCCGCGGACAACGGCGTGCTGGCCGGGTACCCGGTCACCGACGTCAAGGTCACCCTGTTCGACGGTTCCTATCACGAAGTGGACTCCAGCGAGATGGCCTTCAAGATTGCCGCGTCCATGGCCTTTCAAGAGGGCGTTCGGCAGGGGAAGCCGGTGCTTCTGGAACCCATCATGAAGGTGGAGGTCACGGTGCCGGAGCAGTTCCTGGGCGAGGTGCTGGGGCAACTTTCGGCCCGCCGTGCCCAGATTCTGGGCATGGAGCCGCGGCCTGGCGGGGTGCAGGCGGTGCGGGCGCTGGTCCCCCTGGCCGAGATGTTCGGGTACGCGACGGCCTTGCGCTCGGCCACTCAGGGCCGTGGTTCCTTTACCATGGAGTTCGACCACTATGCACCGGTACCCCAGGACGTGGCCGAAGCCCTGATTAAAGGGGAAAAGGCGTAGCCGCGTTGTCCCGGAAGTTTGGACGATGTCCGCAAGATGACCCTTTCCAGGAGGTGAAGTACCATGGCCAGGCAACGGATACGCATCCGCCTCAAGGCCTACGACCACCGCATTCTGGATGAGTCCGCAAAGCGCATCGTGGAAACCGCGGAGCGGGCGGGCGCGCGGGTCAAGGGTCCGGTGCCCCTGCCCACCAAGCGGGAAGTGTATGCGGTGATGCGTTCCCCCTTCATCGACAAGAACTCCCAGGAACACTTCGAAATCCGGACCCACAAGCGGTTGATTGACATCATCGACCCGGATGCGAAGACCATCGATATGCTCATGCGTCTGAACCTGCCCGCGGGCGTGGACATCGAAATCAAACTCATTTAAGGTGGTCTGCGGACCTTGTCGGTGGTCGTCCTTGTGGTATACTAACGCCTCGGCTTTTACGGTCTGGAAACTTGTCAAAAGGCTGGCCGCCGGCAGCGAGGAGAAGGCTGCCGAAGTGTCTATGTCTGAGGCGGAGGCCAGGTACCTTGACGATGCATATAAGGCTTCTTGGATGAGTATCGGTACCAGCGCGGCATCAAGCCCGGATACCCGGCGCGCGATGAGTCCGATACTCATCGCGCGCTGTTTTTGCAGGAGAGGTAGCCATGATTAAGGCCATCTTGGGCAAGAAAATCGGCATGACCCAGATTTTCGACAAGGACGGGCGGGCCATCCCGGTCACCGTGATTCAGGCCGGGCCTTGTTACGTCACCCAAATTCGGACGCCGGAACGGGATGGCTACCGCGCGGTCCAGTTGGGC
>JALXBY010000033.1 GCA_026991215.1 Anaerolineales bacterium | reverse complement strand
TGGCCTGGGCCAGGAAGCACCGGCGCCGCATGTTCCGCTGGTGGACCCAGGAGGCCTTCCGGGCCCTGACCACGGAATTCCTGTTCCTCGTGGGTTTGGTGGGCTGGGCCGTGGTTCGGGCGGCCACCCCCGAAGCCTTCAGCACCGAAGAACCCATGGAGATGGCCTTCATCAATGCCATCCTGCGCAGCCCCACCTTCCCGCCCCTGGACCCCTGGCTTTCGGGCTACGCGATTTCCTACTACTACTTTGGCTACGTCCTGGTGGCCATGCTGGGCCGCTTGAGCGGCGCGCCCGGCTCCATGGCCTTCAACCTGGGCCTGGCCACCGTGTTCGCCCTGGCCGTCGAAGTTTCGGCCGGGCTGGTCTGGGACCTCGCGGCACGCCGGTCCCGCCGGGTTTCCCCCGTGGCGTTGCTGCTGGGGCCGCTGTTCGTCCTGGTCATCGGCAACTGGGAGGCCGTGCTCGAAGTGCTCCACGCCCGGGGCGTGTTCTGGAACCAGGTCCGGGGCGTGTGGACCTCCCGTTTCTGGACGTGGACCCAAATCCCGGCCCTGATGCAACCGCCCCGGCCACCGCTGCGCCCGGTGCCGGGCCGCTTCTGGTGGTGGTGGCAGGCCTCCCGCGTGGTGCAGGATTACACCCCGGCCGGGCAGCGGCTGGAGGTCATCGACGAGTTCCCCTTCTTCTCCTTCCTGCTGGGGGACCTGCACCCCCATGTCCTCAGCATCCCCTTCCTGCTCACCTGGCTGGCCCTGATGTACAACCTCTACCGGGGCGGGTTCCGCGGCCCCTGGTTGGGCTGGCACCGGCTGACCTGGGTGCTCCTGCCCCTTTACCTGGGCGGGCTGACCTTCCTCAACGCGTGGGACGGCCCCACCGCGCTGGTGCTGCTGGTTTTGGCGACGGCCTGGCGTCATGGGACGCCCCATCGCGGCTGGCGGGGGCTGGCCCTGGCCGGGGTCAAGGCCTTTTTGGTGACCGTGTTGAGTTTCCTCCTGTACCTGCCGTATCACCTGGGGTTCTCCTCGCAGGTTCGCGGGGTGCTGCCCAATCTGTTATTCCCCACCCGCGGGTTCCACCTGTGGATTATGTTCGGGCCGTTGTTTGTGCCCCTGTTCCTGGGCCTGTGGGCCCTGGCCCGCAGGCAGGCTGGCTCCTTGCGGACCATTTTGGGCCAGGGCCTCACCTGGGCCATGGGGCTGTGGCTGCTGCTCAACCTGGCTTCGTGGCTCCTGGCCGTGATGATGTGGTTCCAGGCGGCCCCTCAGGTGATGGGGGCTTTGCAACAGGTCGGCGCGGGTTCTCTGGGGGACCTGGTAAGCATCGCGCTGGCCCGCCGCGTGTCCTACGGCTTCGGTGCGTTGACGCTGGCCCTGCTCTTCGCCGGCGCGGTGGGCCTGGCCCTGCACCTGGGCCGCACCCGGCCCCGCGCCCCCGTGGGGTTCCTGGCCCTGCTTACGGCCTGGGCCGCCGTGTTGGTCTGGCTCCCCGACCACCTTTACGTGTGGGACGTGTTCGGCACCCGGATGAACACGGTGTTCAAGTTCTACTACCAGGCCTGGCAGATGTGGGCCGTGGTCGCGGCGGTCTGGACCCTGACGTTGGTCCGGAACCCGCGGGCCTGGCTTGGGCTTTCCCCCTGGCTGGTGATGCTTTCCCTGGCCGCGGCCCTGGTGTACCCCGTCCTGAGCCTGCCCGGACGCATGGCCGAAGGCGGCTGGGCCTGGACCCTGGACAGCCTGGACCTGGTGGCCCGGCAAAATCCAGAAGAGGCCCAGGCCATCCGCTGGCTGCGCCAGGCCCCCCTGGGCGTGGTGGCCGAAGCCGTGGGGGGCAGTTACTCCCGCTTCGCCCGCATGGCCACCTTCAGCGGGCAGCCCGCGGTCCTGGGCTGGCCGGGGCATGAAATCCAATGGCGGGGGAGCGCCAAACCCCTGGGAAGCCGGGAAGACGACATCGCCCGGCTGTACACCGCGGATACCTGGGAAGCGGTTCGGGCCATCCTGGACCGCTACGGCATCCGGTACGTGGTCGTGGGCGGGCTGGAGCGCGGCCGCTACCCTGGTCTGAACCAGGACCTGCTGGAGCAACACCTGCCCCTGGTGTTCCGGGGCACATCCGTCCTCATCTTTGGGTACACGCCGCCCTGAGGGCGCTTCGCGCCAGGGTATACTACAGGGCACGTGTACGCCAAGGCGGATGGGAGGGTCATGGGTCGCTGCCCCCAATGCGGTGCGCCCGTGGTGGAAGGCGCGTTGTTCTGCGACCAATGCGCCGCGCCCCTGCTGGCCGAAGCGCGGGTGCACATGAACCGCGCGAAAGGGCAGTTGCGCGTGCTGCCCAAGGGCGTCACCCTGACCCTGGAAGGGCCAGGGGTCTGGGTGCTGGGCCGGGGCCGTCCCCGGAACCTCGCGCCCGGCGAGCGCTGGATCGACCTGGAGCCCTATGATGGCTACCGTTATGGCGTTTCCCGCCGGCATGCCCGGCTGGAAATTACCCCTGAGGGCCGGGCGCTGTTGACGGACCTGCACTCCTCCAACGGCACGCGGGTGGATTA
>JALXBY010000032.1 GCA_026991215.1 Anaerolineales bacterium | reverse complement strand
CAGCGGCGGCCACAGGGTCACGTCATAGCGGGGTTCGACCCGACGCCAGTAAGGGGCCAGGACCAGGGAAAAGAGCAGGCCGAAACTCAGGAACTCCAGCACCCGCCAGAGGAAGTACCCCTGCCAAATCTGCCGACCAAAGGTGACCAGGGCGGTCCATTCGAAGAAGGCGAAATCCGAGAAGTACAGGATGTAACTAATGAGCATCAGGAAGGGCAGGGCCGGGAGCAACGTGACCAGGAAGGCGAAGAAATAGCGCCAGGCATGGGGTCCCAGGTGGTGCCGATGCATGAAGTAGGCCATCAGGTACCAGAACAGCACCAGGGAAGGCTCGATGAGCAACCCGGCCATAGGATGGCCGTAAAACACCACCAGCCCCAGTTCGGCCACCAGGGTAAGGGCCATGCCCCAGGGCACGCCAAAGACCAGGCTGGCCAGCACCCCGGCCGGGAAGAGCAAGGGGGACCATATCCATTGCTGGCCCCAAAGGCGGGGCGGCAGGTACACCCCGGTGGGGACGACCACCACCAGGCTCAGGAGGAAGAGGAGTATGGTGGCCCCCTCGAAAACCCGCCGCACCCGCCGGGGGAGGTGCACCCGGCGCTGGGCCAGGCTGGTCAGCGCAAAGGCAAAGAGCAGCGCCAGCCAGGTCAGGTTGCCAACCAGGGAATAAACGCCGGCAATCAGTTGGGGCATGGGGCCTCCGGCGTGCCGCAACGCGTGCACAACAAAACTGGGGATAGTATAACGCGAGACGACCCCGTGCGGGAGAAGGCTGCAGTCGGCGGTCGGCAGTCTGCGGTCGGCGGTCGGCGGTCAGCGGGTGGTCGGGGGCGGCGCGTAGTCCGCCTGGCTGCGGCGGATCCAGACCCCGACGCTGTCGGCAAAACGCAGCGCGCCGGGCTTTTCCACCCCCACTTCGACCTCCGGCACCTGGAAGTCCACCACGCACAACCGGGCGATTTCCTCGGCCAACTTCTCCACCAGGTAGAACCGGGACCCCTCCACCAGACGAATCACCGCCTTAGTCAGGGTGCGGTAGTTGAGGGTGTCTTCCAGGCGGTCGCTCTGGCCCGCCTTGCGGGTATCCACGTACAGACGCAGGTGGATGACCACGTCCTGCCGCTCCCGCCGTTCCCAGTCGTTCACCCCGATGATGGTGCGCAACCGCAGGTTGCGGATTTCGATGACATCGGCCATGGGAACGCCTCCTGAAATAAGGTAGGACAACGGCTGCCCACAGGGACGCCCATTGTATTGGGAAACCCACCGACCTTTCAAACCGGGTAGGGGAGGGCCAAATCGGGTAGGGGGCATTGCCCTCCCGGCAAAAGCCCGGCCAGGCCTCCGGCCCTTTGCTCCGTATAATGGGAGTTACCCATGGAGGCATTGGAATGGCCACGGAATTTGCCCCACCCCGTGTGTACCGTACGAACCGGGCTTCCCCCGCCCGCTGGTTGTGGAGCCATGCCCGCCGTTACTGGTACCTGTTCGTGACCATGTTCCTGGGCGCGTTGCTCAACGCCTGGGCCATGGGCTACGTTCCGGTGTGGCTGGGCCGGGCCTTCGACGCCCTGACCCAGGCCCAACCCTCCTGGCGGGGCGTGCTGGTCGCGGCCGGTATGATTGCCCTGCTCTACACCTTCCGGGCCTTGATGATGCTCATGCGCAACGCCTCGGCCGAAACCCTGGCCCAGCGCATGGAGCGGGACGTGCGGGACGAGTTCTACATCGCGTTGCTGGGCAAGAGCATGGCCTTCCACGACCGCATCCCCGTGGGCGAAATCATGGCCCGGGCCACCAACGACGTGCGGGAAGTCAACCTGATGTTCAGCCCCGGCATCAACCTGGTCGTGGGTTCAGCCATGTTCCTGGTCATGCCTTTGTGGATTGCCGGCCGCTATCACCCCAGTTTGCGGTTGGTGCCCTTGGGCTTCCTTCTTGTTTACGCCGTGCTGCTGGCCCGCTACCTCAAACGGCTCGACCCCTTGAGCATGGACGTGCGGGAGGCCTTCGGCCGGTTGAGCGTGCACGTCAACGAAGTGCTGGATGGCATCGAAACCGTCAAGGCCCTGGGCCGGGAGGACTTCGAAATCCAACGGGTCGATGCACGGGCCAGGGCCTACCGGGACGCGGAAATCCGCAAGGGCTACGAGGACGCGAAGTTCTGGCCTTACCTGCTCTACGGCGTCACCTTAGCCGCCGGGGCCTTGCACGGGCTGTACCTGTTCCGCCAGGGCCTGCTCACCCTGGGCGATGTGGTGGGCTACGTGGTGTTGCTGGACCTGTTCCGCTTCCCCACCTTTGCTTCCCAGTTCGCCTACGTGCAGGTGGCCCTGGGCTTGGCCAGCGCCCGCCGGCTGCTGGAGTTGCTCAATCAGGAGACCCATCTGGACCACAACCCCCAGGGCTATGCCGGGGAGATGCAGGGCGAGGTCACCTTCGAGGACGTGTGGTTTGGCTACGACCCCGAAAAGCCGGTGCTCAAGGGGATTTCCTTCCACGTCAAGCCCGGGACGCGCGTGGCCATTGTAGGGCCTACGGGTTCAGGCAAGAGCACC
>JALXBY010000031.1 GCA_026991215.1 Anaerolineales bacterium | reverse complement strand
AACGGGCGGGGAGCCGGATTACTCACCCAATTCCTCGATGGAGACACCGGCCGCTTCCAGTTGTTGGCGGAAGCCGTCGTAGAAGGAATCGTCGGCCCGTTCCAGGCCCTGCCAGGAGAACAGGCCCTTGAGCATCTCCTTGCCCTCTTCGGTGTCGTTCAGGCTCAGCATGGCCTCCACGATCTTTTCCCGCAGGTCCTTGGGGAAGTCCGGCCGGAAGGAGACGTTGTCGTTGGGGATGGGTGGGGAGGTGGCAATGACGATGACCTTGTCCTTTACATCGGGGAACTTGTCCTGAACCAGGACCCGCGCGTCCTGGAAGGTCGCGCCCGCGTCGCAGTCGCCCTTGTAGACGCCGATGACCACCGCGTCATGGCCGCCCGCATCCACGATTTCCTTCAGGTCCTTTTCGGGGTCGATGCCGTTGGCCCGCATGGTCAGGGAGGGGATGACCCAACCCGAAGTGGATTCGGGGTCCGGCCGGCAGAAGGTCTTGCCCACCAGGTCCTTGACTTCCTTGATGCCCGAATCGGCCCGGGTGATAATCTGACCCTTGTAGGAAGTGGACCCGAAGCGGACGGAGACCAGCGCGACGTCCGCGCAGCCGCGCGCCCGGGCGCGGATGTACCCAAAGGTGTTCAACGCGGCCATGTGGGCCTCGCCCGAGCACAGGGCTTCCTGCTGGGCGGTGTAATCGGTGGGCACGATGGGCTTGATGACGATACCGGTTTTCTCTTCCACGTATTTGGCAATGGGTTCAGCACCGGCGAGCACCTTTTCGGTTTCTTGCGAAGGGGTCAACACCCAAATGACGGGATTCTTTTCCGTGCCCAAGGCGGCCGCTTCTTCCTGGGGCTGACTGCGCTGACATGCGGCCAGAACCAGGGCCAGAAGCAGCAACCCCAGCATTGCCCACAGACGTTTGCCCTGCATACGAGCATCCTCCTCCAGAAAAGAAATGGGCCGAACTCGGCCGCGGGTATCTTACTCGCCCCTGACGGGAATTGCAAGCAAGAGGTCCGGCCCCGCGCGACCCGCTACAGTACAATCGTGGACGCCATCCCCACCAGGAGGAGGACCATGGGCCAGTGGATTCTCACCGAAGTGACCGACGGCGTGGGCCTGATTCGGCTCAACAACCCCAAGGCCCTGAACGCGCTGACCCCCGAACTCATGCGGGAATTGACCGACCAACTGGCCGCCTGGGACGCGGACGACCAGGTCCGGGTCATCGTGATTACGGGCAACGAAAAGGCCTTTGCCGCGGGCGCGGACATCCGCACCATGGCCACTGCTTCGGCCGTGGACATGTTGCTTTCCGCTTACATCGACCTGTTCGACCGCATCGACCGGGTGCGCAAGCCCATCATCGCCGCGGTTTCCGGCTGGGCCTTAGGCGGCGGCTTCGAACTGGCCATGGCCTGCGACATGATTGTGGCCTCGGAAACCGCGGTGTTCGGCCAGCCCGAAATCAACCTGGGCATCATCCCTGGGGCCGGCGGCACCCAGCGGTTGACCCGGACCGTGGGCAAGTACCTGGCCATGGAGATGGTGCTCAACGACCGCCGGCTCACGGCCGAGGAAGCCGCGCGCTTTGGCCTGGTCAACCGGGTGGTCCCCAAGGAAGAGTACCTGGACGCGGCCCTGGACCTGGCCCGGCAGATTGCCCGGCGGGCACCCATCGCGGTGCGCCTGGGCAAGGAAGCGGTCAAGTTTGCGCTGGAAAGCACCCTGCAGGCCGGGCTGCAGCACGAACGTCGGCTCTTCTACCTGCTGTTCGCCACCGAGGACCAAAAAGAAGGCATGCAGGCCTTCCTGGAGAAGCGCAAACCCCAATGGAAGGGCCGGTGACGCGAGACGCTTTTGGGGAACACCGAAGGCCGGGGCCCCTTTCGCCCCGGCCTTCGGCTTTCGTAAGGCCATGTCCCGCGGGCAAATTCCAAAACCGGGTCAGTTCAGGCCGTAGACCTGGCTGTACTTAGCCTCCAGGTAGTCCAGGTAGGGTTCGGCCTGGATGTCGCTGCCCGTCACCCGTCGCACCAGTTCCTGCGGCTCGAACTTCGCGCCGTGGCGGTGCACCTTTTCCCGCAACCAATCCAGAATGGGGCCAAAGTCGCCCTTTTCCACCAACGCGTAGGGGTCGCCCAGGTCCGTTTGCATCGCGTTCCACAATTGGGCGGAAATCAGGTTGCCCAGGGTGTAGGTGGGGAAGTAGCCGAAATAGCCCTGGGACCAGTGGATGTCCTGCAGGACGCCCTGGGCATCGTTGGGCGGGGTGAGGCCCAGGTAGGCCTGCATCTTCTCGTTCCAGGCCGCGGGCAGGTCCGCGACCTTCAGGTCGTCCGAGAGCAAGGCCACTTCCAGTTCGAAGCGCAGCAGGATGTGCAGGTTGTAGGTCACCTCGTCGGCCTCGACCCGGATGAAGCCCGGCTGCACCCGGTTCACGGCCTTGTAGAAGGCTTCGGGCGTGACGTCGGCCAGGTTTTCCGGGAAGACCTGGCGCAGCGCGGGCAGGAAGTGCTTCCAGAAGGCCAGGGAACGACCGATGATGTTCTCCCAGAAGCGGGACTGGGACTCATGCACACCCAGGGACGCGCCTTCGGCCAGGGGCAGGCCGTCGAACTTGGGGTCGATGCCCTGCTCGTAGAGGGCATGGCCCATTTCGTGGAGCGCGCCCGTAAGCACTTCCGAGAGGTCGTCGGTCTTGTAGCGCACGGTGAAGCGCACGTCGTGCACGCTGAAGGAGGTGGTAAAGGGGTGGGTGGAAAGGTCGATGCGGCCCCGCGCGAAGTCGAAGCCGATATCGGCCACCATGCGGTGTACGAAGGCCAGTTGCCGTTCGGGGTCGTAGTAGCGGTGGAGGAAGGCGTCGTCCACCTGGGGCCGCTCCAGGATGCGGCGGAGCAGCGCGGGCTGCCGTTCCCGCAGGGGCGCGAACAGGGCTTCCACCTGCGCGGTCTTCATGCCCCGCTCGAAGCGTTCCAGCAGGGGGTCGTAGATGTGGTCGAAGGGTTCGAAGAAGTGGGCGTACTCGCGGACCATCGCGACCAGCCGTTCCAGATAAGGCTGGAAGCGGGAAAAATCGGCCAGGGCCCGCGCGTCCTTCCAGGCTTCCCGGGCCTCTGTGGTCAGCCGGGCGAACGCGGTCACCCACTCGGTGGGCACCTTGACCGCCCGGTCGTATTCATAGCGGACCAGGCGGACCAGCCGCGCGTCGTCGCCGTCGGGGTCCCATTGGGGCAGGGCCTCTTCCTCCAACTGCTGCAGCCACTCCCCGACCACCGGCTCGGTGAAGCGCTGGTGCATCAAACGGGCCAGGGTCGCGAGCTGGCGGGCCCGGGCCTCGACGCCACGCGGGGGCATGTAGGTCTCCTGGTCCCACCGCAGGACCGCGGCGGCCCCCGCATAACTTTGCAGTTCCTGCAAACGGGCTTTGAGTTGATCGAGGGCAGGATGGGTCATTGAACACCTCCAAAGCGGCTTGGGGTCGAACACCGCAACCGCGGGGTCCACGGCTGCAGCGTTCGACCCACATCATACCACTGGGAAGTCGCGACCCGCAGTGGGCAATCCGCACTGGGTGGGCGGCGGGCCGCGTCAGAAGGCAATGGGCTGGGGTACGGTTTCGCCCCGGGCGACTTTGAGGACGTAGTCCACGATGGCCCCCGCGATGTCCACGCCCGTGACCGGCTGCGCGGTGTGGAACTCCATGGTGTGGTTCACTTCGTTGACCAGGTAGCCCCGCTGGGGATGTTCCAGGATGTCGATGGCCAGCACCCCCGGCCCGATGGCCCGGACCACCCGCTGCACCAGGTCCACCAACTCATCGGTCAGGGGGCAGACCTCGCCCCGGCCCCCGCGTGCGGTGTTGGTAATCCAGTGCTCGGAGTGGCGGTAAATCGCGGCGATGGGTTCCTCGCCGATGACCAGGACGCGGATGTCCCGGCCCGGTTTGTCGATGTATTCCTGAATGTAAAAGACCTGGTGCTGGACCGAACCCAGGGTGGCCCGGTGCTCCAGCACGGCCTCGGCCGCGTCCCGGTCGTTGATTTTGGCCAGCAACCGGCCCCAGGACCCCACCACGGGCTTGAGGACCACGGGGTAGCCCATCTCCTCCATGGCCTGCAATGCGGCTTCGGGGGTGAAGGCCATGCGGGTGTGGGGCTGGGGGATGCCGGCCGCGGCCAGCACCGCGCTGGTGGCCAGTTTATCTCCGCAGACCTCGGCCACACGCGCGGTGTTCACCGTGGGGATGCCCCACGCGTTCAGCACCCGCAGCGCGTACAGCCCGCGGGTGTAACTGATGTTGCGGGCCAGCACCGCGTCGAAGCGCCGCCACGGGCCGGGGTCCTCCAGGTCGAAGAACAGGTTGCGGTCGTCCAGCCGCTCGTAGTCGATGCCGCGGCGCTCCAGCGCGGCGAAAATCCATTTCTCTTCCACCCGCAACCGGGAATACATCACACCAATACGAGGGCGCCGGGACATGGGGGCCTCCTGGGAGTGGACAGTGGTCAGTGGACGGTGAACAGTGGTCAGTGAACAGTGGTCAGTGGATAGGTAAGCGGGCAGCGGACTGCGCACTGCGCACTGCGGACAGCCGACCGCCACCCCTCATTCCCCCCAATCCTCCTCTTCCATGGGGGCCAGGTCCAGTTGGGGTGGGTCCAGGGAAATCACTTCCAGTTCCACCCCGCATTCGGGGCACACCACGATTTCGTGGACCTCGGTGCCCGGTTCCAGTTCGAACTGGGCTTCGCATTCGGGGCAGATGACCTCGACCATGGCTCACGCCTCCTTTGGGGGATTGGGCTTGTTTCGGTCCAGGGTTGCGCGGGCCAGCGCAAGCTGCCGACGGACGGCTTTGGGGCCAGTGCCGCCCTCGACCTCGCGGCGGGCCAGCGCGTACATGGGGTCGAACACCCGGTAGACGTCTTCCTCGAAGGCTGGGTGCAGAGCCTTGTACACCTCCAGGGGAAGTCGGGAAGCCGGTACGCCCATTGCTTCGGCCTTCTGCCAGACCTGCCCCACCACCACGTGGGCCTCCCGGAAGGGCACGCCTCTGGCCACCAGGTAATCGGCCAGTTCGGTGGCGAACACGTCGTCCCGGAGCAAGGCCCGGGCCCGTTCGGGGTGCACCTTCGCGGTGCGCAGCGCGGCGGCCAGCACGGGGAGCAGTGCGTCCAGCAGGTCATAAGCCCGGAAGACCGGAGCCTTGTCCTCCTGCAGGTCCTTGTCGTAGGCCGAGGGCAGGCCCTTGAGGGTCGCGAGCAGGCCGGTCAGCAGGCCGATGAGGGTCCCGGCCTGGCCCCGGGCGAGTTCAAAGGCGTCGGGGTTCTTCTTCTGGGGCATCAGGCTGGAGCCGGAGGCGAAGGCATCGTCCAGTTCCAGGAAGCCGAACTCCCGGCTGGTGAAGAGGATGACGCCTTCCGCCAGCCGGCTCAGGTGCACGCCCAGCAGCGCGGCCACGAAGAGGAACTCCGCGGCGAAGTCCCGGTCCGCGACCGCATCCCAACTGTTGGGGATGACCTGGTCGAAGCCCAGGTCCCGGGCCAGGGCCTCGCGGTCCACGGGCACGGTGGTGCCGGCCAGCGCGGCCGCGCCCAGGGGCAGGCGGTTCACCCTGGGGTACAGGTCGGCCATGCGTTCCCGGTCCCGCTGCAAGGCCCAGAAGTGGGCCAGCCACCAGTGGGCCAGCAGCATGGGCTGGGCCTGCTGAAGATGGGTGTAACCGGGGACCACCACGTCCAGGTCCGCCTCCGCGCGGGCAAGAAGGGCGGCCTGCAGGTCCTGAACGCGGGCATCCAGGTGGGTCAGCGCGTCCCGCATCCACAGCCGGAACGCGGTGACCACCTGGTCGTTGCGGCTGCGGCCGGTATGGACCTTGCCCGCGAGGGGGCCGACAATCTCCCGCAACCGGCGCTCGATTGCGGTGTGGATGTCCTCGTCCGAAGGGTGAAAGGCGAAAACGCCCTCCCGAAACTCCCGGGCCACCTGTTCCAGGCCCGCAAGCAGGCGCTGGACCTCTTCTTCTATAAGCACACCGGCCCGGCCCAAAGCCCGCACCCAGGCCCGGGTGCCCTCAATGTCATGCAGGGCCAGCCGGCGGTCCACATCGATGGACGCGTTCAAGGCCCAGAAACCTGGGTCCGGGGCCTTACGGAACCGTCCGCCCCAGAGGGTGTAAGGGTGGTCGGTGGTCGATGGTCGCTGGTCGTTCGTCGTTTGTTGGTGGTCGAGGGTCGTTGGTCGTTCGTCGGTGGTCATGGCTTTTCCACCATCTTCTGACCGCTGTCCGCTGACTGCTGCCTGCTGTTCGCTGACTGCCGCCTGCCGCCTGCTGTCCGCTATCTGCTTCAATCTCGCTTGAACCGCGAATAATCCGGCTTGGGCATGTTCAGGCCGGCCACGGGCAGGTTGTTGAGGGCCCGCACCTTCAACGGGAGTCCAAAGAGGCGGATGAAGCCTTCGGCGTCGGACTGGTCGTACACGTCTTCGTAACCGAAGGTGGCGAAGTCCTCCCGGTACAGGCTGAAGGGGCTCTTGCGGCCCACGGGGATGACGTTTCCCTTGTAGAGTTTCAGCCGTACCGTGCCCGTGACCGGGCCCTGGGTCGCGTCGATGAACGCGTCCAGGGCCTCCCGCAGGGGGCTGAACCACAGGCCGTAGTAGACCAACTCGCCGTACTTCAGGGCCACCAGGTCCTTGAACTGCAGGGTCGCGTGGTCCAGAACCAGGGATTCCAGTTCCTTGTGCGCGGTCATGAGGATGGTGCCGCCGGGCGTCTCATAAAGCCCACGGGATTTCATCCCCACCAGGCGGTTTTCCACCATATCTACCCGGCCGATGCCGTGCTTGCTGCCCAGGGTGTTGAGGTACTCGATGAGGCGGTAAGGCGAAAGCCGCTGGCCGTTGACCGCAATGGGCGTGCCGGATTCGAACTCGATTTCCACGTATTCGGGTTCATCGGGCGCATGCATGGGGGAAACGGTGCGCAACCACACGGATTCGTCGGGTTCCAGCCAGGGGTCCTCCAGGGGGCCACCTTCGTGGGAGAGGTGCCACAGGTTGTTGTCGCGGCTGTAGATGGTCTTCTCCGTGGCCGTGATGGGGATGCCCCGTTCCCGCGCGTAGCGGATGGCATCCAGCCGGGAGCGGATTTCCCACTCCCGCCAGGGCGCGATGACCTTGAGGCGGGGGTCCAGGGCCATGTAAGTGAGTTCGAAGCGGACCTGGTCGTTGCCCTTGCCCGTCGCGCCGTGGGCCACCGCGTCCGCGCCCTCCTGGTGGGCGATTTCGACCTGGTGCTTGGCAATCAGGGGCCGGGCGATGGCCGTGCCCAGCAGGTACTTGCGTTCGTAGGCCGCGCCGGAGCGGAGCAGGCGGAACAGGTACTCCTCGGCGAATTCTTCTTTCAGGTCCTTGATGATGACCTTATCCGCGCCGCTTTGCAGGGCCTTTTCCTCCAGGCCGCGCAGTTCCTCGCCCTGGCCGATATCTGCGGTGAAGCAAATCACTTCACAACCGTAGTTCTCCTTGAGCCATGGCACGATGATGGAGGTATCCAGGCCGCCGGAATAAGCCAGCACTACCTTTTTGACTTCGCCCTTGCGGGGTTTTCCTTTTGGCATCTTGGCCTCCTGGGGGGTGAGGTTGGTGGGGATGGTCGCGCGCTCTGTAAAGAAAAACCGCCCTCCGGGGGAGGGCGGGAACAGGCAAACAACACACCGAGCATTAACCACGCCCTACCTGCCCCGGGTTGGCCTGGGCTTCCCCTGGGGCTTCCTGGGCGTCCTCTGCGGCAAGGGGGAAAAGTTATACACCACCGCCATAGCGCCCCCTGTTATACGGGAAAGCCGCGATTCTGTCAAGCGCGGGTGGGTTGCGGTCAGGTGTTTTTCAATCTCTAACGAAAGAGCCGAACACCATTGTGTTCTCTCACGGAGCCACAGAGAACACAGAGGAAATTTTGGCTTTTCCAACGGATACGCTGTGTTCTCCGTGCCTCTGTGTGAGCATATGTCGGAACGCGAAAAACGTCTGTCGTCTCACACACCCGTGTTTGTAGATCATCAGTATACTTTTAATATAAACTTGCGTTCACTCCCCCCACTCAATATCCCGTACGTATAAATTATCCCCTGCGCGTTCACGCGCACGTCGGGATTGGTGCGCAAAGGCAGGCGGGTTGTGCTGTTCCACAACCGCAACGCTACCTTCACCTGGGCAGGATTGAAGCCCAAATGCCCGTTCTCGTCGTAGAACACCGCGCGCAGTTCCACGGGCGCATGGTCGCGCTTGAGGGTGGCTGTGCGGGAGAAGCGGGCGTTCGCAGGCGGCAAAAGCTGCATTGGCGCTGCGCCTTGCAAAGGTTGCATCGTATACTGCCCTGTATCCGGCAGGCTTCCCCCAACGTACAGAAAGCCGCCCTGAACCGTCGTCCCACCGCTGCCTGGCGTATCCTCCTGTACGCTCTGGTCGTTTTTATCGTAAATGTAGACCTTTTGAATCCGTGTGGGCGGGTAGACCACCTGGACCGTCTTGGAACAGCTGGCCGTACCCCCTGCCTTGCCATCGGATATCTTGACCGTAATTTTGACGCTGCACTTGTTGGTGGAACTGAGCGAAGGCGT
>JALXBY010000030.1 GCA_026991215.1 Anaerolineales bacterium | reverse complement strand
ACCGACCACTGTCCACTGACCACTCTCAGTATAATGCCCCCGGTACCCACACCCCTTTCCACGGAGCACCATCCATGGAAGCCATCCGGTCTCTTCGCGTCGCGTGGCGTCAACGAGGCTGGTCGTTGCTTGCCCGCGCACTGATGCAACGTATGGGGTTCTGGCTGGCCCTGAGCGCGGGGTGGCTCAGTTATCTTCTGGTGGTGTTCGGCATCCTGGTGGAAGGACACTCCTACTGGCCCCGCATGCTGTGGGGGGCGACCGTGGTGGCCCTGGGTCTGTGGCTGCTGGGATGGGTCAGCCCCACGCTATACCTGGTGGTGGCCTTCTTCGTGGGTGTGGTCAACCTGTCCTATGGCTATATTGCCCACAACTGGCGGGTGGGGGCTTTGGAATACCGATTGATGACCACCCTGGATTCCCCTTGGCGGGAACGTTCAGAGTTCATTGCGACGTACGTCGTTGGGTCCAAGTTCTTTTGGTTCTTGACCTCCTACGTGCTGTTCGGAGTGTTCCTGGGGGTTCTGGCCCGTCGCCAGGCCCGAGGCATCCCCTTCAGGGTACGAGTTGCCGCAGGCCTGGGCCTGCTGCTCTTAGTGGGGCTGGGTTACTGGAAGTGGCCCTTGCTGGAAGATTACCCCTTGCTTCGATTCGGTACCGCCGCCCACCGGGTCTACAAGGACTATCGGGTCATCCTCACCCGCCGTCCCCGCATCCGCCGCCTTATGGCCCGGATGCCCGAAACGCCGTGTCCTTCCCCCTTCACCAAAGTGGTCTTCGTCCTGGGCGAATCGGCCAACCGGGATTTCATGCACCTCTACGGCTTCGACATGCCCACTACCCCCTTCCTGGATAGCCTGGAAGGTAAGGTGTATTTCAAGGCCATTTCCCCGGTCAACCAGACGCTAACCTCGGTGCCGGTGATTTTGACCCCGGCCAAAGTGGATGAATTCGATCGTTTTTACAATGAACCCAGCGTGCTTTCCTACCTGCGCAAGTGCGGGTACCAGGTGTTCTGGCTTTCCAACCAGTTGCGCTACAGTCCCTATACCTCGACGGTTTCCTCCATCGCGGACGAGGCCGACGTGGTCCGGTTCATCTTCTACGAGTTGGGCGAAGAATACGCCGGCGGGTACGACGAGAACCTGATGCGCATCCTGTACCCGGAGGACATCGTCCCCGGCAAACGACAGGTTTTCTTCTTCCACCTGCTGGGTTCGCATTTCGATTGGAAGCAGCGTTACCCGCCCGAAGCCGCGCTGATTTCCAACCCCCAAAACAATGTGGACCACTACATCAACTCCATCGCCTATACCGACCGGGTACTGGAACGCATCTTCCGTTATTTCGCCGAGCAGGAGGACCCCTTCCTTTTCGTCTACACGCCGGACCATGGCGAATTCGTCGCGCCCAAGGAGGTGGGCCACGCGTTCGCCACGTCCTACCAGGAGGAATACCGCATCCCCCTGGTGTTCTGGGCCTCGGTGGAAAGCCCTCGCTTGCAGCGCCTGCAACAACTGGTGCAGGACCGCATCGTCAACACCGAGACCATGGACCTGGTGCTGCTCTACCTGGTGGGCCAGCGGGAGGACCCTGGGCTTTCCTTCCGGCCCTGGGTGTTGAGTCTGGGTCCCCCGCGGGTGCGCAATTACTACGAACTGCCCTACATCACCTATCAGGAGCGGCCGTGAGCCCTTCCGGCCAGACCACAGGGACCGGGTGGCTGGCCGCCATCCCCTGGCGGGAGACGTGGAAGGCGAAGGCATAGACCTCCACGCCGGCCTGGGCAGCCCGGTAGAGGGCCTGAGGGAAGTCCGGGTCCGCGGGATGGGGCGAAAAGGTCTGGGCGTCATCCCGCTGAATCATGAAGGCCACCAAAGCCCGGTGCCCCTGGGCCGCTTTCGCTTCCAGGCAGGCCAGGTGTCGTCGGCCCCGGTCCGTGGGCGCGTCGGGGAAGTAGGCCCGCCCCGCTTCCACCCAGGTGACGGATTTGGTCTCCACCCATACCTCCGGCCCCTGGGGGAAGCGGAAGTGCAGGTCCAGCCGGCCGTGGCCGCAGCGGGGTTCGTTCTGGACCGCGGCCTGGGGGTGAAAAGGAAGCCAGGGGAAACGCCCTTCCCGCCAGGCCGCCAGAAAGAGCCGGGGTGGAAGCCGGGCATCGACGGAGACCAGGCGCCCATCGACTTCCACCAGGATGAGGTCGGCCACGGTCTTACGGTGCGGCCCCTCCCTGGGCAGGATGTAGACCTGCCGTCCGGGCAGGAGCAGTTCGTGCAGCCGGCCGGAATTGGGCAGGTGCACCGGCACCTCCCGGCCCTGCCACAGCACCCGGACGCGAAAGCGGTTTTCCCGCCGGAGGAAGCGGGCCGATTGAAGGTTCGGAGGGAAGGGGAGGAGAAGTGTGGCCATGGCGGTGTGCGGTCGGCAGTCGGCAGTCAGCAGTCAGTGTGTTGTCCGGCTAAACGTTGACAGGTTGGCCTGCCATCCGCCATGACATAAAATGAACCTGGGCCGGTGTAGCATACTGCAAACTCAGGTGCGGACGCTCATGATTGTACAGGGTCACGGCCTG
>JALXBY010000029.1 GCA_026991215.1 Anaerolineales bacterium | reverse complement strand
CTCCAGCAGGCCCAGGACGACGCCACCCGCGCCCAGGCCCTCTTGGGGCTGGGCCGCGTCGCGTACCTGGCCCGGGACTACGGCGAAGCCCTCAAACGGCTGCGCAAGGTCAAGGAAGCCTACCCCAACACCCCCGCGGCTGCCCAGGCCGACCTCTACCTGGCCCTGACCTACCGCCGGCTGCAGCGCTACCGGGACGAAGCCGCGGCCTGGCAGGCCTACCTGGAACGCGCGCCCAAACCCCTGGTGCCCTACGTCTACGAATGGCTGGGCGATGCCCTCTTCAACGCCGCGGACTACGGGCCGGCCGCGGCCGCGTACGAGGCGGCCCTGCGCTTCGACCCCTTCCCCCCACGCATGTTTGGGCTTTACCTGGGCATGGGCCGTTCCTATCACATTCTGAGCCAGTGGGAAAAAGCCGAGGCCGCCTACACCCAGGCCCTGGAACAGGCCACCAACGACTTCGACCGGGCTTACGTGATTTACCTGCTGGGGGAAATGGACCTGCAACGGGGCCGCCGGCAGCAGGCCTACGAGCGCTTCCTCACCCTGGTCACCGAGTACCCCGTCTCCCCTTACGCCTACAAAGCCCTGGTGACCCTCATCCAGGCCAAACGCCCGGTGCCCGACCTGGAACGGGGCATCGTGGACTACTATGCCAAACAGTACCTCCCCGCGCTCCGGGCCTTGAAGCGCTACCTGGCCAACAACCCCCAGAACCAGGACCCGGCCGCCTACTACTATCTGGGCCTGGTGTACCGGGATACCCGCAACTTCACCCAGGCCATCGAAGCCTGGCAGACCATCATCCGCCGCTACCCAGGGGATAAGTGGTGGCCCCGGGCCTGGGAAGCCATCGCCGAGACCTACGGCCAGTGGCTCCACGACGACGCCCGGGCCGCCCAGACGTACCTGGACTTCGTCGAACAGGCGCCGGACCATCCGCTGGCACCAGAGTTCCTCTTCCGGGCCGCCCGCTACGAGCAGAACCGCTTCGACCTGGAGCAGGCCGCCCAAATCTGGCAGCGCATGGCCGCCACCTACCCCCAACATCCCCTGGCGCCCCGGGCTTTCCTCCTGGCCGCGATGCTCCGCCTGCAACAAGGGGACGTAGAAACCGCCCGCGGGGTGCTGGAACAGGGCTTCCAGACCCTGCAGGACCCTTACTGGCGGGCGGCCATGGCCTTCTGGCAGGGGAAACTGGCCGCACAACAGGGCGACCTGGAGACCGCCCGGCAGCACTGGTCCCGGGCCGTGGCCCTGGACCCATATGGCTACTACGGGCTTCGGGCGCAGGACATGCTGGCCGGCCGCGCCCCCTTTGCCCTGCCCCTGGCCTACGATACGGCCATCGACTGGGACCGGGAACGCCGGGACGCGGTGGCCTGGATGCGCCAGACCTTCCTCCTTCCCCCGCAAGAAGACCTGCTGAACCCCGAACCCCTGGCCCAGGACCCCCGCTACCAACGGGGCCTGTGGCTGTGGAGCCTGGGCTTTTACGACGAAGCCGTGGCCGAATGGGAAGCCCTGCGGCAGGCCATCCAGGACGACCCGGCCCAGACCTTCCGGCTCATCTATGAGGCCCAGCGCATCGGCATGTACCGAACCTCGATTTTCGCGGCCCGGCGCATCCTGGACCTGGCCGGTATTACCGACTTCCCGGCGGTGACCGCGCCCCGGTATTTCAACTACGTCCGCTTTGGGCCGTATTTCGCGGACCTGGTGGTCCCCCTGGCCCAGGAGTACGGCTTCCATCCCCTGTTCGTCTACGCCCTCATCCGGCAGGAAAGCCTGTTTCAGGCCCGCATTGCTTCGGCAGCCGGGGCCCAGGGGTTGATGCAAATCATCCCCAGCACAGGGGAACAGGTGGCCCGACAGTTGGGCTGGCCGCCCGACTTCGCCCCCGAGGACCTGAACCGCCCCCTGGTCAGCCTGCGCTTAGGGCTGGCCTACTTCGCCGAACAGTACCGACGCTTTGGGCAAAACCCGTATGCGGCCCTGGCCGCGTACAACGCGGGGCCCGGCAACGCGGCCACTTGGTACGACCTCGCGGGCGACGACCCCGACCTGTTCCTGGAACTCATCCCCTTTGCGGAGACCCACCTGTACATCCGGCGGGTATACGAAAACTACCGTATGTACCTTTTGCTTTACGCACGGAACCCGTGAGAGGTTGGAGCACCCGCCAACCTGTCGGAAAAAGGCACAGGGTACAGAGGCTTCCTGGCCAAGCCTCTGTACCCTGTACGATGCTTCCTGCTACACGAAAAGCGGCGGCAAACGTATCGAGGGGATGAAGTCCCCATTAAACCGGGCCCGTCATAAACCGGTCACGGCTCAATCTTCGTGCCCAGGACCTCCAGGAACTTGGCCAGCCATTCGGGGTGGGCCGGCCAGGCCGGCGCGGTGACCAGGTTGCCATCCACCACCGCGTTGTTGAAGGTCTTGTTGACCTCGCCGATGATGGCCCCGGCGAGTTCCATCTCAGGGTGCACCGCGGGGTAGCCAATGGCCTTCTTCCCTTTGAGCGCGCCCGGCACCGCCGCGAGGATTTGCAAGCCATGGCAGATGGCCGCGAT
>JALXBY010000028.1 GCA_026991215.1 Anaerolineales bacterium | reverse complement strand
CACCTATCCTGAGATGATCGTCGGTGCGGGGGAGAACGCGAATTTCGAGTTCACCCTCAAGGTGACCAAGAGCCAGTTGATTCGCCTGAGCGTCCGGGACCTGCCCGAAGGCTGGGAATACGAGTTCCGGGGCGGCATCCGCACCATCCGGGCCGTGTATGCCCGCGCGGACAATGAAATGAACCTGCGCCTGCAGGTCACCCCGGCCAAGGACGCCGCGGCCGGCGATTACACCTTCTACATCGTGGCCGAAGGCGAGGACGGCCAGAAGGCCGAATTCCCCCTGACCATCACCATCAAGGAGAAACAACCGCCCCGCATCACCCTCAAGGTGGACCTGCCGACCCTCAAGGGTAGCCCCACCACCACCTTCCGCTTTGGCCTGACCGTCAAGAACGAGAGTGACCAGGACCTGACCGTGAGCCTGCAGGCCGATGCGCCGCCCTTCCTGCTCACCCGCTTCCTCTCCTTTGGTAAGGAAATCACGTCCGTGCCGGTGGAGGCCAACTCCTCCAAGCGGGTGGACCTGGAAGTCCGTTCCATCGTGGAAATCCAGGCCGGCGAGTACCCCATCAAGATTACGGCCCAGGGCGGCGACCTGAAGGCCGAGACCGAGGTCCAGGTCATCATCACCGGGCAGCCGGAGCTCAAACTCAGCACGCCCACCAACCGGCTCTCGGGTGAGGCCACCGCGGGCAAGGCCACCGAGTTCCGCTTCGTCATCGAGAACCGGGGTTCCGCGCCCGCGCACAACGTCAAGTTCAGCGCGGATAAACCCACCGGCTGGGAAGTTGTGTTCGAACCCCGGGAACTGGCCCAACTGCCCGCGGGGCAGAAGCAGGAAATCAAGGTCACCATCCGCCCTGACGCCAAAGCCGTGGCCGGCGACTACATGATTACCCTCCGGGCCACCAGCGAGGAAGGCCCCCGGGCCTCGGTGGACTACCGGGTCACCGTGACCACCTCCACGGTCTGGGGCCTGGTCGGTCTGGGCATCATCGCGGTGGCCGTGCTGGTCGTGGGCGGCGCGGTGATGTTCTACGGCCGGCGGTAACCTGGCTTACAGGGGAAGATGCCGGCGGGCAGGGGCCCGGTTTTCCGGCCCCTGTCCGCCGCAAGGGTTTGAACCCCTGCATGATGGCACCTTCGACGTCATCCCTTCGCCGGGGCGAACCAGGCCCTCGAAGGAGGATTTGCCATGGCCCGTACGGTGATCGAAGCCCGGAATTTGAGCAAGCACTACAACGGCATCGTCGCGGTGGACCGGTTGAACCTGGACATCCGGGAAGGTGAGGTCTACGGCATCCTCGGCCCCAACGGTTCGGGCAAGACCACCACCATCCTCATGCTCCTGGGCCTGACCGAACCCACATCCGGTTCGGTGCGGGTGCTGGGCTGGGACCCCACCCGCTACCCCCTGCGGGTCAAGGCCAACGTGGGGTACATCCCGGACCAGGTGGGCTTTTACGGCGACCTGACGGCCTGGGAGAACCTGATGTACACGGCCAAACTCAACGGCATCCCCCGGCAGGAGGCCCGGAAGCGCATCGCCCAGGCCCTGGAACGGGTGGGCCTGAGCGACGTGGCCCACCGACCGGTGCGGACCTTCTCCCGGGGTATGCGGCAGCGCCTGGGTGTGGCCGATGTGCTCATCAAGGACCCCAAAATCATCATCATGGACGAACCCACCCAGGGCCTGGACCCCGAATCTGCCCGGCAGTTTCTGGACTTCATCCTGGAACTCAAGAAGGAAGGCCGCACCGTGCTTCTGGCTTCCCACCTGTTGCACCAGGTGCAGGCGGTCTGTGACCGGGTTGGCCTGTATTACCGGGGCAAGAAGGCCTTAGAGGGAACGGTGGAGGAACTGGCCCGCCGTGTGCTGGGCTTTGCCTACCGGATTTTGGTCCAGGTCCGCAAGGACGCCCGCCGGCTGATTGAGCCGCTGCAGCGCTTGCAAGGGGTCCAACGGGTTGAGATCAAGGACGACCAGACCCTCATCGTGCACTGCGAACGGGACATGCGGCCCGAAGTGGCCCAGGCCGTCATCCAACAGGGCGCGCAATTGCTCCGGCTGGATATGGAAATGCCCAGCCTGGACGACGTGTACACCCGCTACTTCCAGGAGGTGCGCCATGGCCGAGGCGCAGGTGGTTGAACGCCCCGTGGTGCGGGAGAAAGAAGGTTCCCCCTGGACCGGGCTTTGGGCGGTGGTGGCCAAGGAGATGGCCGACCACCTCACCAGTTTCCGCATGTACATCCTGGAGTTCCTGATTGCCATCACCGCGGTGGGCACGGTTTCGGCCGCGTCGTCGGCCATTCGTTCCGTGGCCGGTGCGCAGCCCAAGTTCCTCTTCCTCAAACTGTTCACCGTGGCCCAGGAGCCTTTCCCGTCCTTCGTGGACTTCCTGGGCTTCCTCGTCCCCTTGATTGCCATTGCCATGGCCTTCGACGCGGTGAACAGCGAGTTTACCCAGCACACGCTGGCCCGCATCCTCTCCCAGCCCATCTACCGGGATGCGCTGCTCATGGGCAAGTTCCTGGCCGGGCTGCTGACCCAGTTCCTGATTTACGGCGCGATTTGGCTGTTGGTCTTTGGTCTGGGGATTTTCTGGCTGGGGGTGCCGCCCACCGCGGAGGAAGTGGGACGCGCGCTGTGGCTTCTGGTCGCGACGGTGTTCTACGGCGGCGTGTGGATGGCCGTGGCCCTGTTCTTCTCGGTGCGCTTCCGGCAGCCGGCCACCGCGGCCCTGGCTTCCATCGCGGTGTGGCTGTTCTTCACCGTGTTCTGGCCCATGATTGCTTCCGGCCTGGCCGCGATGATTGCGCCCATCCGCATTGGCCTGCCGGAGGAAATCCTGGCCCAGGCCCGCTGGCTGCTGGCCTTGCGGCGCATCGCGCCCGGCTGGCTGTATACCGAAATCCTGGTGGCCCTGCTGCGGCCTGAGGTGCGCACCCTGAGCATCGTGCTCCCCTTCCAGCTGGAGGGGGCCATCCTGGGCCAGCCGCTGCCCCTTTCCCAGAGCGTGCTCCTCATCTGGCCCCACCTGACCGGCCTGATTGCCGCGACCCTCATCCTGTTTGCCCTCACCTACATCTCCTTCCAGCGCCAGGAAGTCCGGGCCTAAGCCCAGCAGACAACCGTCGGCAGGCGGCAGTCGGTGCTTTGGCAGTCCGCGGACAGCGCACCGCGGTCCGCGGACTGCTTGTGTCTTTATCAGGGCGTAACTGGGTGAGCGTCAGTCCCCCGGCTGCTGTTGCCTCCCATGGGGAGCCTGGGCCCCGCGCGTTTCCCCTGCTTCCCCCAAACCCATCTCAGCCAGATGCTGTTGGAGCCGCTCCCATGTACCTGCCCGGGGCACACCGATGACCACGAACCGCCCCCCTTCAGGCACGATTTGCAGCACCGGCCGCGACACCCGATATGCGACCCACCGGTGGTGCCGCATCCGGGCCTGTTCGGAAAGCAACCACATCCGCTGATTGGCTGAGCCGCGCCAGATTAAATCCGTGGGCCGGTCGGCCCGGTAAGGCCCGTCGATGAGTACATCGATGAGCCGCAACACTTCCCCGTGACGGCGCTGGAGCCGCTCAAAGGTGTACCCCGAATACACCCAGATGTCGTCGAACCCCCGTTCCCGGAGCACGGCCAGCAGCCAGTGCAGGGCCTGCGGCTGCTCGAACGGTTCCCCGCCGGAGATGGTGACCCCGCGTACGTGCCTGGGTACCCGTTCCAGCCAGGCCAGGACCTCTTCGGGCCGGCGGGCAAAGCGCGAGTGCCGTTCCCAAAACTCCGGGGTCATGCACCCCGGGCAGGCTAAGGAACAGCCCGCGAACCAGATGCCCACCCGTTCCCCCGGGCCCAGCGCCCGGACCGGGTAGAACATCCGACCAATGTAAAGACGCTCGGGAGGCCGGGGACGCGGTTCGTTTCCCATGGCGGTCGGTGGGCGGCAGCCTGCAGTCGGCGGTCGGCAGTCGGTAGCCTGCTGTCCGCTGACGGCTGACTGCCGACTGCTGACTACTTTTCTCCAGTATAATCACGGCATCCCCTCATGGGGGCGCGTATGGCTGAGCGGATTTGTCCGTATTGCAACACACCACTCCCCCCAGATGCGGGCCTGACCACCTGCCCGGTGTGTGGCATGGCCCTGCCGGAGCCTTCCCCGCCCAGGGCGGCAGAGGAAGAAGCGCCCGCGGAAGAAACCGTGGCCCCGTCCGCCGGCCAGGAGGTCCTGGCCGACCAGTTCCGCCGGGCCATCCCCCTGGGCCGGGAATTGCAGGGGCTGTTGGGCGGCCGGTACCGCATCGAGGCCGTCATCGGCAGCGGCGGTCAGGGCGTGGTCGCGCGGGCCCGGGTCCTCCACCTTCCCCAGGACCCGACCTGGCCCGAACCCCTTACGGTGGTGGCCGTCAAGTTCTGGCAGGCCTTCGACGAACCGCCCCGGGTGCTGGAGACCTACGACCGCCTGCGCGGGCATGAGGTCCCCCACCTGGTCCCCTTGCTGGACCACGGTCCCGAGGGCATCTGGTACTTCCTGGTGTTCCCCTTCTTCCCCCAGGGTGCGGTGCGGCCGGCCCTGTTCCAAAAGGGGGAAGGCCAGGTGGACTGGCCCCGGCTTCGCCAACTGGTGGCCCATGTGACCGATGCCCTGCTGGGGTTGCACGGGCTGCACATCGTGCATCGGGATATCAAGCCCTCCAACCTGTTCTGGGACCCCCGCACCGAGCGCTTCTACGTGGGGGATTTGGGGATGGCCACGGGCCGGTCGGTTTCGGGCTTTCGGGGAACGGTGTACTACATGCCTCCCGAGGCTTTGCAACTGGGCCGCCTGGAGCGGATGCTCGTCCAGCCCGCCTATGACTGGTGGTCCCTGGGCATTACGCTGTTGGAATTGATTTCCGGCCGCCACCCCTTCGCCGACCTGCCCGATGCGCCCATGGCCCTGTACGAATACCTTTCCACCCAGTTCCGACGGGATGACTTCCTCCAGACCTATGACCTGCCTTCCGCCTGGTACCGCCTGCTGGCCGGGCTGCTGACCCGAGACCCCGAGGCCCGCTGGCACGGCGAGCAGGTCCGGCTCTGGTTGCGGGACCCCGGTCGGGTGCCGGTGCCGCCGGATGTGCAGGTGTTCGTGGATATCGAGTTCCGCGGTCGGGTGTACCACGACCTCAAACGGCTGGCCCGGGACGCCTGGGACCACTGGGACGAAGCCTACCAGGCCTTCATCGCCGAGGGCCGCTGGAGCGAAGTACTGGCCCTGATGCCCGAACGTCGCCGGCAGGTGAACCGGTATCTCCTCCAGGGCCACGAACCCGATGCGCAACTGGCCGCCTTCCTCTGGCATCTGGACCCGGAACTGCCCTTTGGCCTGCGGGAACAGGTCTGGGAAGACGAAACCGCGCTGCTGGAGGCCCTGACCGGGGAGGACCCCCTGATACCACGGCTGCGGGCCAACCGGCTGTTCTCCCTTTACTTTGGCATGGACGTGCAGCGGCGGCGGTACAGCAGCCTGCGCACTGGCCCCCAGGCGCGACCGTGGTTGGAGGCGTGGGAACAGCGCCCCGAATTGTCTGGGCGGCTGCTGGCGCTGTTGTTTTCCCGGTCGTTGTTCGAGCAGGTTCGGGAGCGGGCGCGTCAGGTCTGCCAGGAAATGCGCCAGGGGTTTGTGCTGGCGCCAGACCAGGAGGCCCTGTTGCGCAAGGTCGAGGCATGGCTTGAGGAATTGCGTTGGGAAGCGCCTGACCTGGACACCTGGCACCGGGCCTTGACGGACATCGACCGCCTCCTGGCCGCCCGCCAAACCTCCGGGGCCTGGATTGACCGGACCGCTTTGGAGGAATATTTTCAGGAAGCCCAGGAGCATCTTGCCCGGATTACGGAAAGCATCCCCGTTGATGAAGAAGGGGAAACCCTGCTCGTCCGCGCCCATGCCCTGCGTCTGGAAATGGAACTGGCCTGCGCCAAACCTCTGGGTTGGCCTTGTTGGCGCTTCCTTCAGGAACGGGTGTTGCCTTTTTTGGAAGAGGTCTCTCGGAAACAAGGTCACCTACGCAGTCGGCAGGGCTTTGAGCAACACTGGGAAACTACGCTGCAACGGGCCAAGAAGTATCTTTGGGTACGGGTTCCTATGGATGCTGAAGCCTTGGAAACCCGCTGGACCCTTGCGCAAAAAGTGATCGAGGCACAAAAGACGGCACAAGAGGACCCAGGCTCTTACCGACGCTTTCAACTGCTGGCCGAACTGGAAAAACTGCTACAGGATATGGATCAGGCGCAAACGGCGTCCCGCGAGGAGGTGCTACAGGACCTGCTTTCGTTGCAGGAGGAACTCCGCGCCTGGCGTCATCACGTGCTCCTGCCAGAGTTGTACCCTGGATGGGACCGGTTGCGTCGGTTTGTGGAGGAACCGTTGACGCGTCTGCCCCCCGATGCCCTGTACCAGTGGTGGCGTTTTGTTCACGAAGACTTACCCTCATTACGGGAAATTGTGATTTCCAACGTCCACGCATGGCTTTGGCGGGCAGGCGCGGCGCTGGGCATTCTCCTGCTTCTTATCTGGAGTTGGCTCCTCAATTATGGTGTGGATTTTCCCAACACCGTTGATACGACGTTGACGCTGTTTGGACGTTCCTTCAGTCCACATCCCCAGGCGTTGCGCCTCTTCTGGCTTGAAGTTCCCCTGGCCGTGTATATCGCCGGACATTATCTGTTATATACCCTTCGGTATGTGCTTGGGCAGCGTTTGCGTCGTATGTTGGCTGGCGGGCCTTTGTTCATCAGCGTCTTTACTGGGTTTGCCGCGGTGCTTTGGGTCTTCGCGATATACGATATTGCCCTGCGTGATGCCTTTTACGCGACGCTGGCCTTTGTGCTGTTTCTCTGGATGGCGATAGGCTTTGCCACTTGGGTCGTGTTTTCTGTGGAAGAAGGAACGCCGCCAAGACGCGTCTTCCGCACGGTCGCGCTGTGGTTGTTGTTCGGTTTCCCGATTTTGTTGCTTTGTGCTTCCCTATGGTCGCCTTTGTTGGCCTTGTTTGCCCTGTGTACGGTGGCTGGGTTTGTCATTTTGCTATTCATATCTTTATTTGACTTCCCCTGGCTTTCTTTGACGGCTTTGTGGCAGGTTATATTGGCCGGTATGTTGTTTTTCACAAATCCGCCCGTGCAACCTCTATACGTTTCAACGGGATGGGGCCTTTTGACGATGCTCGTGGCTTTGAAGAGTGACCCGGCGTATTTCTTCTACGAATTGGAGCCTGTACCGCCACAAGACGCATCCGCCACAGATACGGAACGCGAAACGGCCACAGACGACGAAACCGCTGTTGTATGAGGGGACACCCATGCCCGAATACACACCCGCCCAAATCGAAGGAATGAAGCAGCAGGCCGCGTACTATGCCGTGGAGCACTTCGTGGAAAGTGGCATGGTGGTCGGCCTGGGGACCGGGTCCACCGCGGCCTACGCAGTGCAGGAAATCGCCCGGCGGCTCAAGCAGGGTCGGCTCCGGCACATCGTGGGTATCCCCACTTCGCGGCGCACCGCACGGCTGGCCCTGGACCTGGGCATCCCTCTGGGCGACCTGAACTCGCGGCCGGTGGTGGACGTGGTCCTGGACGGTGCCGACGAAGTGGACCCGCACCGCAACCTCATCAAGGGCATGGGCGGCGCGTTGTTGTGGGAAAAAATCGTGGCCGCGGCCGCCCGCCGCGTGGTCATCCTGGTCGATGAGCAGAAGCGGGTGGAACGGTTGGGTACCCGGGTCCCCCTGCCGGTGGAGGTCGAACCCTTTGGCTGGCGTACCCATGTGGTCTTCCTGGAGGACCGGGGTGCGCAGGTCCGCATCCGGGCCACCGAGGAGGGCGAACCCTTCGTGACCGACGGTGGGCATTACATCCTGGACGCGCGCTTCCCCCAGGGCATTGCCGACCCCTGGCACCTGGCCCAGGTCCTCAACGGTCGGCCCGGCATCGTGGAACATGGCCTGTTCCTGGGCATGGCCGACGTGGTCGTCGTGGGTACCCTCAAGGGCGTGGAGGTGATGCGCGATGCCTGAAGCGCGACCGCCGATTCTGGCCGCCTCCATCCTGGCGGCGGATGCCGGGCATCTTTACGAGCAGACCCGAACCGCACTGGAGGCCGGCGCGCGGTGGATTCACGTGGACGTGATGGATGGGCACTTCGTGCCCAATTTGAGCATGGGTCCCCATGTGGTGGAAGCCTTACGCCCCCTGGCCGACACGTACCAGACCCTCATCGACGTACATCTAATGGTCGAACGGCCGGAGCGCTTCCTCGAAGCCTTTGCCCAGGCCGGTGCGGACCTGCTCACCGTACATGTGGAGGCCACGCCCCATGTGCATCGGGCCGTGCATCGCATCAAGGCCCTGGGCTTGCGGGCGGGGGTGGCCCTGAACCCCGGTACGCCCCTGAGCCACATCCGGCCCCTGCTGCCCGACGTGGACCTGGTCCTGGTCATGACGGTGAACCCTGGGTTTGCGGGGCAGAAGTTCATCGCTGGGGTGCTGCCCAAAATTCGGGAAGCGGCTGCGTTGGTTCGGGGCCCCGCGGGTCAGCGCCTTTCCCCCGAAGATTGGGGTGTGACCGAAGCCGGGGCGGTGCAGAACCTGCCCCCGCGGGATGAAGCCTGGCCCCGGCCCCTGGTGGAAGTGGATGGCGGCGTCAACGTCCACACCCTGCCCGCGGCGCGGCGGGCCGGCGCAGACGTGTTCGTGGCCGCTTCCGCCATCTTCCGCCCCCCGGAGCGCATCGCGGCCAACGTCCAGCGCCTCCTTTCCCTGGCCACCACCCCCTGACTTCTGACGGCTGCCTGCCGCCTGCTGACTGCTGACTGCCGACCGCCGACCGCTGACCGCACATAGCCCCCATGTCCTGGTCTCGCCTCCGTGACCTCCTTTACCTGACCACGGGCGCCTGGCTGCTGGGCCTGGCCATGGCCCTGTTCCTCATCCCTGGAGAACTGGCTGCAGGCGGGGTCAGCGGCCTGGCCCTGGTGATTCATGCGTACACGCGGTGGCCCGTGGGCCTGTTGAGTTTCCTCTTCAACCTGCCTTTGTTCTGGCTGGGCTGGCGGTACCTGGGCGGTCCGCGCTTTGCCTGGCGCACGGTGTACGTGGTGGTGAGTTTCTCCCTGGCCGTGGACGCCTTTACGTATGCCTTCCGGGTTTCCCCACCCACCGATGACCTGGTGCTCCAGGCTTTGTATGGCGGCGTGTTGACCGGTATCGCGGCCGGCTTGATTTACCGGGGCAAGGGGACCAGTGGTGGGACCGACATCCTGGCCCGGATTGTGGCCCGGCGCTGGCACGTGCCCATGGCCCAGAGTTACCTGGCCTCGGATACGCTGGTGCTTTTGGCCGCGGGCGCGACCTTTGGCTGGGAAAAGGCCCTGTACGCGCTCATGGCCCTGTATGTGGCCGGGCTGGTTGCTGATGGCGTGTACCAGGGCATTCAGGTTTCCCGCACGGTTTGGATTGTTTCGGAAAAGCCCGAGGCCATCGCCCGTATGATTCTCCAGGAGTTGAACCGGGGCGCAACTGTGTTCCAGGCCCGGGGCGCGTATACCGGACATCCCCGGCAGGTGGTGTTCTGCGTGCTTTCCCGAAGCGAAGTTCCCCAACTCAAGGCCCGGGTGCGGGAGATCGACCCTAAGGCCTTCGTGGTCATCGGGCAGGCCCTGGAGGTGGTGGGGGAAGGCTTTCGTTCCTGGGAGGAAAGCGAGGCCGGGTGAACCGTTACCGTTTCCCAACCCCCGCCGCGCAGGGCTTGGGTATAATTGCCCTGCACGGGCGGGTAGCTCAGATGGTTAGAGCGCCTCCCTTACAAGGAGGAGGCCGTGGGTTCGAGTCCCACCCCGCCCATTGAAAACCCCCACCTATACTGTACGGCCAGGGAATGGGGCCTTCGGCTCGGAGGAACGGTCATGCCGAAGGCCTCTTCTCTTTTTCCAATATCCCCACCCTTGCCCAATACAACAAACACCACCCCACTTTCGGGGTGGTGTCTATATCTCCATGCCCCCACGGGGACTTGAACCCCGACCGCGGGCTTGAAAGGCCCGTGTCCTAACCACTTAGACGATGGGGGCAGGCACGGGCAATTATACCGGTTCCTGTTGGTAGGTCAATAGCGTGCGGCTGCGCTGCAGGCGTTTTCGTGTTCTGATATATGCCCCGCGGCGGTGGAGACAGAGGGAAAAGGTCAAAATTTCCTCTGCGCCCTCTGGGCCGCTGGGAAAATACGATGGCGCTTGGCCTTTCGTTAGAATTTGAAAACCTTTGCGCCCGGACTTTCTCGTCTTGACATTTGATTGCAAGAGCGTAAAATGGGTGCTCTGAACGAATGATTTCACCGCTATTATGAGCATACCAACAGAGGAGGATGCCCATGCGACGCCGAGAACTGCCCGTGTTGTTGCAGTACATTGTGCGCAAGTACCGGGAATTCCGCAACAATGGCGTGGACCCCAAGTCCTGGCGGTTGCCCCCGTTGCACCAGATCAGTCAGCAGTTGGGCAACAGCGTGCCCAATTTGCGGGAGCAGCTGGCCGTGGCCCGGGCTTTGGGTTTCGTGACGGCCAAGCCCAAGGTGGGGATTTACCTCCAGCCCTACAGCTTCCAGCCGCCCGTCTCCCTGAGCCTGCGGGTGGCCGTTTCCATCGACCGCACCTACTTCGACCAGTACCTGGATTTGCGCCGCCGTCTGGAGCGGGAGTACTTCCTGGAGGCCGTGCAGGCCCTCACCGAGGAGGACAAGCAGTACCTGCGCCAGCTCGTCGAAGCGGCCTGGGCCAAGCTCAACGACGACCCTGTGCGCATCCCCCATCGGGAGCACCGGGAGTTCCACCTGACCATCTACAGCCGGCTGGATAACGTCTTCGTCCAGGGCCTGCTCGCTTCCTTCTGGGATGCCTACGAAACGGTGGGCCTCAACCGCTACCGGGAACTTGACTATCTTCGCACCCTGTGGGAGCATCACGAAGCCATCGTTGATGCTATAATGGCGGGAGACTACGAAAAAGCCTATGAGGTGCTGGACAAGCACCTGGGCATGTTGGAGCAGCGCAAAGAGCAGCCTTCCACCCCGCCGCTTCCACCCCTCCCCTGGGATGAAGAATTCTAACCCCCAAGCCCGCGTACAAGGAGGCCCACCATGGCCGAAGAAATCGCAGAACACGCGCATGTCGCCACCCCCGCCCGCGAAATCGTCAACGACTTCTCCATCACCGTGGGCAGCATCAACGGGACCGGCAGCCAGACCTCCAACCTTACCCTGCTGCGCGCCCTGTTCAGGATGGGCATCCCCGTTTCGGGTAAGAACATCTTCCCCTCCAACATCCAGGGGATGCCCACCTGGTACACCATCCGGATTAACAAGCACGGCTACCTCTCCCGCCGGGATGAACACGAAATCGTCGTGGCCATGAACCCCGCCACCGTCCACGAGGACATGGAGCGGGTCGTCCCCGGCGGGGTTTTTCTTTATGCCGACCACATCCGGCCCCAGGGCCTGCGGGAAGACATCGTGACCTACCCCATGCCCGTACAGAAACTGGCCCGGGAATCCGGCGCGCCCCCGCGTTTGCGGGATTACGTCGCCAACATGGTCTACGTGGGCGTGCTGGCCTACCTTTTGGGCATCGATATGGACGCAATCCACGCGGCCCTCGCGTATCACTTCCGCAACCGGGCCAAGGCCGTGGACCTCAACTACAACGTGGTGCGCAGCGCCTACCACTGGGCCGAAGAGAACCTGGAGAAGCGGGACCCGTACCGGGTCCTCCCCATGGACGCTACCCAGGGCTTAATCCTGGTGGACGGCAACACGGCCGCGGCCCTGGGCGCGGTGTTCGGCGGGGTTCAGTTCGTCAGCTGGTACCCCATCACCCCTTCCACCAGCCTGGCCGAGGCCCTGGAAGGCTACCTGGCCCGGCTGCGCAAGCTGGAGGACGGCAAGCAAACGTACGCGGTCATCCAGGCCGAAGACGAACTCGCGGCCATCAACATGGCCATTGGCGCGGGTTGGGCCGGGCTGCGGGCCATGACCGCGACCTCCGGCCCCGGCATCAGCCTGATGATGGAAGGCATCGGCCTGGCCTACTTCGCGGAAGTGCCCGTGGTGATCTGGGACGTGCAGCGGGTCGGCCCCAGCACCGGGCTGCCCACCCGCACCCAGCAGGGAGACATCCTCTTCGCCCACTTCGCCAGCCACGGGGATACCGAACACGTGCTCCTC
Source organism: Anaerolineales bacterium (assembly GCA_026991215.1). Classification (GTDB taxonomy): domain Bacteria; phylum Chloroflexota; class Anaerolineae; order Anaerolineales; family DRMV01; genus S139-71. The sequence continues at coordinate 16,350 of JALXBY010000028.1, read as the reverse complement.
TTCCCCGCGGACCCCAACGAGGCCTTTGAGTTCGCCTGGCGGGCCTTCGACATCGCGGAACGGCTCCAGGCGCCGGTCTTCGTCATGAGCGACCTGGACCTGGGCATGAACCACTGGATGGCCCGGCCCTTTGCATACCCCGACCAGCCCATGGACCGGGGCAAGGTCCTGTGGGAAGAGGACCTGGAACGCTGGGAACAGGAACGGGGTGAACCCTGGGGCCGTTACAAGGACGTCGATGGTGATGGCATCCCGTACCGGACGGTCATGGGGAACCGGCGGCCCGGGGCCGCGTACTTCACCCGGGGCACCGGCCACGACGAATACGCCCGCTACAGCGAGGACCCGGAGAACTGGTACCGCTTAGTGCAGCGCATCAAGCGCAAATACCACGCAAACCGGCACATCCTGCCCCGGCCCATCGCGGAGGAAACCGGCCAGCCGGTGGGCATTCTGACCTACGGCACGGTGGATGCGGCCATGGTCGAGGCACGCGCCCTGATGGAACAGCGGGGATTGGTTACGGATTACCTGCGGGTCCGGGCGCTGCCCTTCCACGACGAAGTTGGCGACTACCTGGCCCGGCACCAGCGGGTCTACGTGGTGGAAGCCAACCGGGATGGGCAGATGGCCATGTTGTTGCGCATGGCCTACCCGCAATGGGCGACCCGCATCCGCTCCGTGGCCCGCACCGATGGGTTGCCCCTTTCCGCCCGCTTCATTGCCGAGAGCATCTTGAGCCAGGAGTAGGGCCATGGCCAGGGTAAACAAAATCGGCTTGACCATGAAGGACTACCGCGGCGCGCCCTCGACCCTGTGCCAGGGGTGCGGCCATAACTCCATCCTCAGCCAGATCATGTCCGCCCTGTTCGAGATGAGCGTGCAGCCCGAAGACGTGGTCAAGTTCAGCGGCATCGGGTGTTCCAGCAAAGCGCCCACCTATATGCTGAGCCGTTCCTTCGGCTTCAACGGGCTGCACGGCCGGATGCCCGCGCTGGCCACGGGCGCGTTGGTCGCGGACGTCACCATGAAGGGCATTGGCATGAGCGGTGACGGCGATACGGCCAGCATCGGCATGGGCCACTTCAAGCACGTCATCCGCCGCAACCTGCCCCTGGTGTACATCGTGGCCAACAACGGCGTCTACGGCCTGACCAAAGGCCAGTTCGCGCCCACCGCGGAAAAGGGGCTGGTCCTCAAGCGGCACGGCGAGAACCCCTACATGCCCATCGACGTGTGCATGGAGGCCATTGCCAGCGGCGCCAGTTTCGTGGCCCGGACCTTCGCCGGCGACCCGAAGCAACTCCGCACCCTCATCAAGGCCGCTTTCCACCACCGGGGCCTGGCCGTCATCGACGTGGTCAGCCCGTGTGTGACCTTCAACAACGAGCCTCAGTCCCACTTCTCCTACGCCTGGGCCCGGGACCACGAAGCGCCCCTTCACACCATGGACTTCATCCCGGCCGAGGAAGAAATCTACCTGGAAGAACCCATGGAGCCGGGCGAGGTCCGGGAAATCCGTCTGCATGATGGCTCCGTGGTTCTGCTCAAGCAGGTGGAATCCGACCATGACCCCACGGACCGCCTGGCCGCGATCCGGGCCATTGAGCGCAGTTACCAGGAAGGCGTGCTCCTGACGGGGCTGCTCTACATCAACACGGAAAAGCCCACCCTGTTCGACATCCTCAACCTGCCCGAAGACAAGCCCCTGAACCGCATGGACGAAGCCATCCTGCGGCCCTCGCGGGAGACCCTGGAGATGCTCAACCAGGAGTTCTTCTCCGGCGCGGCCCCGCGGGGCAACGGCCACGGTGGTTGACGTCCAGGTGCGCTTTCAGCAAGCGAAAACGGGGCACACCAGCGCGGGTGCCCCGTTTTTTGTGTTTTCGTCGTTGGTCGTTCGTCGTTGGTCGGTGGTCGATGGTCGTTCGTCGTTCGTGGGAGGTTGGTGGTTCGGCATTGCTGACTGTCGACCGCGGACTGCTGACCGCCGACTGCGGACTGCGCACTGCCCACCGCGGACCGCGCACAACCCACTTCCCACTTCTCCCCACCGCCGCCAATCCGCGCCTGTACCCGTGGGGGGCGCTCCTGTATACTTGCCTTGGCGTGCCCCCTACCCTTTGTACGCGCAGGTATCCGTCATGTTCCGAAAGGTGCTGATTGCCAACCGCGGGGAGATTGCCGTTCGCATCATCCGCGCCTGCCGTGAGATGGGCATCGCGACCGTCGCGGTGTACTCCGAAGCCGACGCGCAGGCCCCCCACGTGTTCCTGGCCGATGAAGCCTATCTCCTGGGTCCGGCTGAGCCAGCCGCGTCCTATCTCAACATCCCGGCCCTGCTGGAAGTGGCCCGAAAAGCCGGGGCCGACGCGGTGCACCCCGGCTACGGCTTCCTGGCCGAAAACCCCCGCTTTGCCCAGGCCGTGGCCGAGGCCGGGCTGACCTTCATCGGCCCTTCGCCCCAGGCCATGGCCTTGATGGGCGACAAGGCCGCGGCCAAGCAACGGATGCAGGAGGCCGGCGTGCCCGTGGTCCCCGGCGTTGCGGACGTGGCCTCGGATGAAGACCTGGCCCGGGCCGCGGCGCAAATCGGCTACCCCATCCTCCTGAAGGCCGCGGCCGGCGGCGGCGGGAAAGGGATGCGCATCGTGACCTCGGCCGACGCGCTGCCCGAAGCCGCCGCCGCGGCCCGCCGGGAGGCCCTTTCCGCCTTTGGTGACCCCCGTCTTCTGGTGGAAAAGTTCATCCCCCAGGCCCACCACGTGGAGGTCCAAATCCTGGCCGACCACCATGGCCGGGTGGTGCACCTGCACGAACGGGAGTGCTCGGTGCAGCGTCGGCACCAGAAAATCATCGAGGAAAGCCCCTCGCCCCTGCTCTCGCAGGAGACCCGGCAGGCCCTGTGGGAGGCCGCCATCCGGGCCGCCCGCGCGGTGCAGTACACCAACGCGGGCACCGTGGAATTCATCGTGGACCCCGAAACCCAGCAGTTCTACTTCCTGGAAATGAACACCCGGCTCCAGGTGGAGCACCCGGTGACCGAGATGCGCCTGGGCCTGGACCTGGTGCAATGGCAAATCCGCATTGCGGCCGGGGAACCCCTGCCCCCGGAGATGGACGCCCTGCCCGCGCGGGGCCACGCCATCGAAGCCCGCATCTATGCGGAGGACCCCGCTGCGAACTTCCTGCCCGTTTCCGGCACCCTGGGTCTGGTCCGGGAACCCCGCCGCCCCTGGCTTCGGGTGGATTCCGGCGTCCAAAGCGGGACCCCGGTGCCGCCCTTCTACGACCCGCTGCTCTCGAAAATCATCGCGTATGGCGAGACCCGGGAGCAGGCCCGCCGGCGGCTCCTCGCGGCCCTGGAGGAGACCGTGTACCTGGGCCTGCCCACCAACCTTCCCTTCCTGCTTGACCTGCTCCAACACCCGGACTTCGTGGCCGGCCGGGTGCACACCCGCTGGGTCGAAACCGAGTTCCTCCCCCAGTGGCAGGAAGCCGCGCCGCCGGCATGGGCTCTGGCCGCGGCCGCGTGGTGGCTGCAGGGCCAGGCGGCCCCGACTTCCGGGCGCGTCCCTGCTCCTCGTGGGGAAGGTCTGGGACCCTGGTCCCGCCTGCATCATTGGTACCCTCGCGACGGAGGCAACGCTGCATGACCGCGGAACCCTTCAAACCCCCTGTGCCCCGCCGACGCCGCCTTTTGCGCGCGCCTTTCGTCCTGACCGACTGGGCCCGAGAATACTTCCGCGACCTGCTCGACTTTGGCGCCCGCATCTTCCTGGCCCTGGGCCTGACCCCCAATACCATGACATTTCTGGGTTTGCTGGGGAACCTGATCGCGGGCCTGGTGCTGGCCTACGGGTACATCCGCCTGGGCGGTCTGCTGGTGCTGGCCATGGGCATGTTCGATGCCCTGGACGGCGCGATGGCCCGGCGCAAGGGCGAAAGCACCATCTGGGGCGCGTTCGTGGATTCGGTCTCGGACCGGTACTCGGAACTGGCCATTCTGGGCGGCCTGCTGTGGTACTTCATCCAACAGGGCGATGCCTGGAGCGCGCTGGTCACGTACCTGGCGGCTTCGGGCGCGGTGCTGGTCTCGTATGTGCGGGCCCGGGCCGCTTCCCTGGATATGGACGTCAAGGTCGGGCTGCTCACCCGCTTCGAGCGATACCTGGTGCTCGCGCCCTCCCTGGCCCTGGGCTTCCCCAAAGTGGGCGTGCTCATCGTGGCTCTGGGCGCGCACATCACCGCGCTGCAACGCATCGCCTACATGCGGGCCCTGGTGCGGGAACTGTGGTGACCCAAGGGGCAGTTGCCCTCACCGGGTAGATGGCGGGCGAATGCTTCTCAAATTTCCCTAAGGAGTGAACCATGGCCATTTCCATCGGGCCGTTGGAGATTCGCGTCTACGGCCTCCTGATTATGACCGGCGTCCTGGTAGGTGCGTTCGTGGCCTCCCGCATCGCGCCCCGGCACGGCCTCAAGCCGGATTGGATATGGGACATGCTCCCCTGGGTCGTGTTGAGCGGCTTGATTGGCGCGCGGGTGTGGCACGTGCTCTTCCCCCCTATCTCCATGGTGGAAATGGGCATCACCACCCAGTACTACCTGACCCATCCCCTGGAGGCCATCGCGGTGTGGAAAGGGGGGCTGGGCATGCCCGGCGTGATTCTGGGCGGCGTCGCGGGCCTGGCCCTGTACCTTTACTTCAAAGGCATGTTCTCCCTCCTCCCCCGCATGCTGGACGTAAGCGCACCAGCCCTGGCCATTGCCCAGGCCATCGGACGCTGGGGCAACTACGTGAACCAGGAACTTTACGGCAGACCCACGAACCTGCCCTGGGCCATCTACATCGCGCCGGAAAACCGCATCCCCGGCTACGAGGACGTGGCCTACTATCACCCCCTGTTCCTGTACGAGTCCCTGCTCAACCTGGCCAACTTCGGCCTGCTTCTGTACATCGACCGGAAATACCGGGACCGGCTGCGGGACGGCGACCTGTTCTTGATTTACCTCATGGTGTACGGGACCATCCGCTTTTTCCTGGAATTCCTGCGGCTGGATGCGGCCTTCGTGCGTACGATTAACGTCAACCAGACGCTGATGGCCGTGGTCGTGCTGACTTCGGGGCTGGTGCTGTTCTTACGGCATCGCCGGCCTGGGCAGGCGCAGGCGGTGGCAGCCAGTGGGGAAGCCCCGCGAACTGCGCGGCGACACCGCAAACCCAAACGGCGGAAGCGGAAGCGATGATTCGGGCCGAACGTTTGAGCAAGGCCTTCGACGGGTTCTGGGCCGTCCGTGACGTGAGCCTGACCGTGCATAAGGGGGAAATCTTGGCCCTGTTGGGCCCCAATGGCGCGGGCAAGACCACCACGGTGCGCATGTTGAGCGCCATCCTCGCGCCCACCACGGGCGAGGCCTGGGTGGATGGGTATAGCGTCCGGGAACACCCCCAGGAGGTGCGGCGCCGGGTCGGTGTGTTGACCGAACACCACGGCCTGTACCGCCGCATGACCGTGGAAGAGTACCTGGCCTTTTTCGCGGACGTCTACGAACTGCCCGAAACGGTCAAACGGGAGCGGATTGCCCACTGGCTCCGCTTCTTCGACCTTTGGGCCTTTCGGCACCGGCGCATCGGGGAACTTTCCAAGGGGATGCGCCAGAAGGTGGCCCTGACCCGGGCCTTGCTGCATCACCCCCGGGCTTTGCTTCTGGACGAACCCACATCGGCCATGGACCCGGAAAGCGCGTACTTAGTCCGCCAGGCCGTGGCCGCGCTGCGTTCCGAAGAGCGGGCCATCATCCTGTGTACCCACAACCTGGTGGAAGCCGAAAGCCTGGCCGACCGCATCGCGGTGCTGCATCGGGGCCGGGTGGTGGCCCTGGGCACCGCGGAGGAGCTCAAGCGCCGCTTTCTGGGTCCCAAACGCTATCGCGTGCTCCTGGCCGAAGACCGGGCCGAGGCCCCGCCCCTGCCCCCAGGGTTCCGGTTGGTAGCCCGTTCCCCCAGGGCCTTCGAAGTGCACCCGCCCAATGGCGAGGGGGATAACGTCCACCTGATTCGCACCCTGGTGCACGCGGGGTGGCCCGTGGTGCGGGTGGAGGCCGTTCCCTACACCCTGGAGCAGGCGTATCTGGCCTTGATGAAGCAGGTGCACGCGCAGGAAGCCGCACAATCCGGGCAGGAGGAGCCGACGCATGGGTAAAGCAAACCTGATGGCCAAACCCCTGGCAGGGGCACGCTTGCGGGCCCGCTGGAACGAACTGCGGAACTGGTGGCGGCCAGTGCTGCTTTTGATGCGCCGGGAACTCAAGGACCAACTGCGGGACTGGCGCATCCTCTTCCCCCTGGTGGGCTTTACCGCGTTCTTCCCCCTGCTCATGCTCTTCACCGCCCGCCGCATGGCCGCGTTCGTTGAACAATACGGCGCGGAGATTCTGGCCGAACGGCTGTACCCCTTCCTCATCCTGGTTGTGGGCTTCTTCCCCCTGACCATTTCCCTGGTGGTGGCACTGGAAAGTTTCGCTGGCGAACGGGAACGGGGCACGATTGAGCCGTTGCTCTTGCTCCCCGTGGAGGATGCGCAACTTTACTTTGGGAAACTGCTTTCCATGCTGGTGCTGCCCCTGCTGGCTTCCTATGCCGGCATCGCGGCGTACCTGGGCATCATGGCCTGGCGCATCCACTGGTTCCCGGAGCCGATGCTGCTTCTCATGGTCTGGGTACTGACCACGGTCCAGGCCTTCGTGATGATTAGCGCCGCGGTGATGATTTCCACCCAGGCCACCTCGGTGCGGGCGGCCAACCTGCTGGCCACGGCCATCGTGGTGCCCGTGGCCCTGCTGTTGCAGAGCGAAAGCATGCTCATGTTCTGGCGCCGGTACACCGCGCTGTGGTACTACGTGGCCGGGCTGCTCCTCACCGCGGTGCTGATGACGCGGGTGGGCCTGGCCCACTTCAACCGGGAGAACCTCCTGGGCCGGGACCTGGACGTGCTCACCCTGGCCTGGTTCAAACGCACCTTCCGCCGGGCTTTTTGGGGCAACGCTCGGGGCCTGGGGGATTGGTACCGAACCCAGGTCCTGCCGGAATTGCGGACCTTGGCCAGGCCCTTTGGGTTCGCGGTGCTCCTCTTCGTCCTGGCCTTCGTCCTGGGCCATCGGGTGACCACGGCCCAGTTGGAGCGCATCCCCCCTGAGGTAATTCAACAATACACCCAGGGGAAAGGCCTGGCCCGCATTGCCGCACTTCAGTCCTGGATTTCCCTGGCGCAGGGACAGCAGGGCCTGGGCATGGTCGCGGCCCTGTTCCTGCACAACCTGCGGGCGCTGGTCCTGGCTGCGTTTTTGGGGTTCTTCACCTTTGGCGTGGCCGGCCTGTTGATTGCCATGATGCCCATCGCACTTTGGGGCGCGATGAGCGCGCTGGCCGCGTACGTGGAGATGCCTTCCCTGCTCCCCCTGATTCTCCCCCACGGCGTGGTGGAAATTCCGGCCATACTGCTATTCGCGGCCTCGCTGCTGCACTTAGGCGCGTACTGGGCCACACCCACACGGGAAAAGACCCTGGGCACGGTCTGGCTGGAAGGCGTGGCCCGATGGCTCAAGGTCTTCGTGGGTGTGGTGTTGCCTCTCTTCTTGCTGGCAGCCGTGCTGGAGGTCTACCTCACCCCGCGGGTGGCCCTGCTGTTCATGGGGAAGTAGTGGGGCCGGCGGTCGGTAGTCGGCAGTCAGCGGTCGGCAGGCAGCACGCGGCGGATTGCGGGCAGCGGGCCGCGCTCTGGTATACTGGACACAGCCCTGGGCCTGGAGGAAGCCATGAGCACCATGCGGGACGTCACGCCGGGGAAGACGACAGTCACCCCGGAAGTGTTGTTGGACATCGTGCGGCTGGAAGTGGAAAAGGTGCCGGGCGTATACGCGCTGGCCCCGGTGCCGGGCATGTTCAACCGCATCCTCCGCCGCTCCCGGACCGGCGTACGCCTCACCCTGGAAGGCGAGGTGGTGGACGCAGACGTGCACGTGATTCTGGAGCACAACGTCAACCTGCGGCAGACCGCGCGGGAAATTCAAAAGGCCGTGGCCCAGGCCCTGGAGCGACTGGTCGGCTTCCGGGTGGGCCGGGTTAACGTGTACATCGAAGACCTGCACATCCCCACCGAAGCCCATGAAGCCCAACCAGAGGCCAAGGCGGACGACGACGCGTAAAGCACAGCATCCCCGGACGTTCCGGGAAAGGGGCGAGCCATGTGGGAAGGACCGACCAAAGCCCGCGCCATCGCGCTCAAAGCCTTGTACGAAATCGACCTCACGGGCCACCCGCCGGAGACCGTGCTCCAGGAGCGGCTGGCCGAGGAGCCTTTACCTTCGCGGCTGGCCCGGTTTGCCCGTCGCATCGTCCGGGAGGTCTTGCTCCTGCGCCCCCTGCTGGACCGGTACATCGCCCGCTACGCACCGGAATGGCCGGTGGAAAACCTTTCCCCCATTGACCGGAACCTGTTGCGCATGGCCCTGTGGGAAATGGCCGTCTACGGCAAGACCCCCCTCAAGGTGGTCATCAACGAGGCCGTGGAACTGGCCAAGGCCTTTGGCTCGGAAAGTTCCCCCCGCTTTGTCAACGGCGTCCTGGGCAGCATGGTCCGGGATATTGAGGCCATCCGTGAGGGTCTGGCCCCCTTCCTGCAGATTCAAGAGCAACCATGATGGGACTGGGCTGGCAGGAAATCGCCTTCATCGTCATCCTGCTGTTTTTGCTCCTGGGTCCGGAAGAAGGGGTGAAAACGGCCCGCCTGTTGGGGCGGCTGTTGCGCAAACTTTACCTTTCCACCTTCTGGCGGGTGATTGCCCGGATGCGCTACGAATTCGAACAGTACATTCGGGAGGAAATCCGCAAGGCCGGCCTGGAGGAACTGGAACGGATACAGCAGGAAACCGGCCGCATCTGGCCGCCGGAGGCCGCCACGTGGGAAGGTCGGCTCCCTATGGGCCCGCCGCCCCAGGCGGTTACCGTGGAAGGGTCCAGGCCTCCCTCTCCTTCCGATGAACCCACCGGCGCCGAGCCGCCCGAACGTGGGTGAACAAGACGGCATCCCAGGTCCCAATGAGGCAACGTGGGGAAGCCATGGCCCAGGAGATGGTCGCTGCCCGCCCCCGGCCCTGGTGGAAGCGTCTTTGGGGGTTTTTTACCCAACCGCCGGAGGAACTGCCCGTAGATCAGGCCCTGGAGCGGGCCATCAAGCACCCCGACGAACTCTTCCAGCACCTCAACGTGTTGCGCCGCCACGTGCTTCGTGCCGTGGTGGTTTTCTTTCTGGTGGCCTTCGGCAGCCTGACCTTCATGCCCCAAATCCTGAACTTCCTGGCCCAGCCGGTGGGCGGCCTGGAGAATCTGCGGGCCATCGACGTCACCGAACCCGTAGGCGTGACCATGCGGGTGGCGGTGCTCACCGCCTTCGTGGTCACCCTGCCTTACCTGTACCTGGAAATGTATCTGTTCGTGGCCCCCGGCCTGTACCCGCGGGGCCGCATCCTGGGTCTGCTGCTCATGCCTTTGGTCTATGGGCTGTTTTTGGCTGGCATGTTCTTCGCGTACAAGGTGTTCCTGCCCGTGGCCCTGCCTTTTCTCTTGAACTTCATGGGCATCCCCACCCTGCCGCGGCCTTCCTCTTACATTCGCTTCGTGGTTTCCCTGCTGTTCTGGACGGGGCTGGCCTTCGAGTACCCCCTGGTCATCTACGTGCTGGCCCGGATGCGGCTGGTGCAGGCCCGGAGTTTGTGGCAGTACTGGCGCATCGCCATGGTGGTGATTGCGGTGCTGGCCGCGCTCATCACCCCCACGGTGGACCCGGTGAACATGCTGGTGGTCATGGGGCCGCTGGTGGTGCTTTACTTCGTGGGTGCTGCCCTGGCCAGCCTGGCCCAGCGGGGCAACGCTTCGCCCCAAAAATAACCGAGGGGGCGGCACTGGCCGCCCCCTGCCATTGGGTTACGCCCGTTCCACCTGGAGGAAATCGAGTTCGATGGGGGTTTCCCGACCGAAGAAGTTGACCAACACCCGGACCTTGGCCCGCTGCATGTCGATGTCGTCCACCACGCCTTGGAAGTCCCGGAAGGGGCCATCGATGATGCGGACCCGTTCGCCCTTGCGGAAGGTGACCTTGAGTTTGGGGGTTTCCGATTCCATCCGCTTGAGGATTTGGGCCACCTCTTCGGGCCGCAGGGGTGTGGGTTCTTCCCCTGTTCCTACAAACCCCAACACCCCCGGCGTGTGCCGGACCACGGCCCAGGAGTCCTCGTCCATAATCATGTTGACCAGGAGATAGCCGGGGAAAATCCGGCGCTGCACCACCCGCCGCTTGCCGTCCTTGATTTCCATTTCTTCTTCCGTGGGGATGATGACCTCGAAAATTTTATCCTGCATCCCCATGGATTCGATGCGCTGCTCCAGGTTGCGTTTGACCTTTTCCTCCGCGCCGGAATAGCAGTGGATGACGTACCAGGCCCGTTCCCCGGGCTGGACCTCAGGCGGCGCGGTGGATTCGGCGGGCGCCTCGGTCGGCGCCTGGGGGGGCTGTTGGGTTCGGGTTTCCTCGGCCATCACATCACCTCGCCTGCCGCGTATGTTTGGGGAAAGCCCACAGCGCAGCCCCGGATGGAACCCCTTGTGTTCCAGGGCTTACAGGGTTCCCAAAATGAAGGCCACCAACCGGGAAAACAGCCAGTCCATCAGGCCCAGGAAAAGCCCGCTGGCAAAGGTCACCGCGAGGACGATGTACGTAAGCCGCCAGGCCTGCCGCCATGTGGGCCACTGGACCTTACGGAGTTCGCCCCGGGTCTCCCGGTAGAAATTGACGATGCCTTCCAGCCACCGGGGATACTGCCGGGCCTTACGGGGCTTGGTCCGGGTTCGGGCCCGGGCGGCGGTTTTGGCCTTGGCCGGCGGCTGTTTGGTTTCCGCGACCTTGGGCGCTGCCGCGTCGCCGGTCTTCTCTTTGCGGAGTTTCAGTTTCGGCTTGGCCACCTTGACCTCCTCTGCTCAATCCCAGGGGATGCCTGCCCAAAGCACCCCCAAAGGTACCAGAAACCCTGGCGTTTGTGAAGAAGGGGATACCGCGTGTCCCCTCAGGCCAGGGCGGTCATCCAAACAAGGCCTCGATGTCCTCCCGGCCCAGGTGACGGAGCCAGGCGGCGTCGGAGGTGGCAATCAGGCGGTCCACCAGTTCCCGCTTGCGGTCCTGCAGGCGCAGGATTTTTTCCTCCACGGTATCTCGGGTGATGAGTTTGTACACGAACACGGGTTTGTCCTGCCCGATGCGATGGGTGCGGTCCGCGGCCTGCCGCTCCACCGCGGGGTTCCACCAGGGGTCCAGCAGGATGACGTAATCGGCCGCGGTGAGGTTGAGGCCCACGCCGCCGGCCCGCAGGCTGATGAGGAAGAAGGGGATGTCCGGGTCCGTCTGGAACCGTTCCACCGGCGTCTTCCGGTCCCGGGTGCTGCCATCCAGGTAGGTGTAGGCCCAGCCGCGGCGGTCGAGTTCCGCCCGTACCAGGTGCAACATGCGAACGAACTGGGAATACACCAGGGCCTTGTGCCCTTCGGACTTGAGGGTTTCCAAAAGCAGCATCAGGGTTTCCATCTTGCCGGAAGGTCCCTGATAGGCCGGGTCCACCAGCACGGGGTGCAGGGCCAGCTGGCGCAGTCGGAGCAACCCTTCCAGCACCTGCATCCGCCATTGGGGGAGGTCCGCGCCTTTGTCCAGCATTTCCAGGAGTTTGCGGCGGTAGAGGTCCCGGGTGGCCCGGTACATCTCGGCCTGTTCCTCGGGCATGTCGGCATAAAGCACCCGCTCGGTGCGCGGGGGCAGTTCCGGCGCAACCTGTTCCTTGGTGCGGCGCAGCAGGAAAGGCCCCACCAGGCGACGCAACCGGGCCGCGGCTTCCTCGTTGCGGTCTTGCTCAATGGGGATGGCAAAGGCCTGTTTGAAGCCTTCCAGGGTGCCCAACAGGCCCGGCAGCACCGCGGTGAAGATGGACCACAGTTCCAGCGTGGTGTTTTCCACCGGCGTGCCCGTTAGAGCCAGGCGGAAGCGGGCCTGCAAGCGCCGCACCGCCTGGGTGGTCTTGGCCGTGGGGTTCTTGATGGCCTGGGCCTCGTCCAGTATCAGCACGTGGAAGGGGACCTTCTGCAGGTCTTCGATATCCCGCAACACGATGCCGTAGGTGGTGAGCACGACGTCGTATTGCTTCAATTCCTCAGGTCCGGGGCGGTTGGGCCCGGCATAGATGAGGTAGCGCAGGTCAGGCGTGAAGGTTTCGATTTCCCGCTGCCAGTTGAAGAGCAACGAACGGGGTACCACGACCAGGTCGGGGCCCTGGGCCACCCCCTGTTCCCGCAAGGAAAGCAAAAAGGCCAGGGCCTGCACGGTCTTGCCCAGGCCCATGTCATCGGCCAGGACGCCGCCCAGGTTCAGGCGGTAGAGCAGGTGCAGCCAGCGGTAGCCAACAGCCTGATAGGGCCGCAACTGGGTTTTGAGGCCTTGGGGCAGGGGCACTTCGGGCAGGGATTCCACCTGCTGCAAGGCCCGGAGCCGCTCCTGCACCCGGCGGATGTCCTCCTCCTGGACCTCGACCAGGACGTCATCCCGGGCCTGCAGCTGGTCGAGCATCTCCTCCAGCAGGGTGGCCTGGCTTTGGGCCAGCTGCAGCTGGTCGCCCGCTTTCCAGCGGCCCAGGTTGAGCAGTTCCCGCAGGCGCTCCTGCAGGTCTTCAGGGATTTCCCCCAGGGTGCCGTCGGCCAGTTTGATGTAGCGCTCCCCCCGGCGCAGCGCGTTCAACACGGTGCGCAGGGGTACGGCCTGGTCGTCGTAGACCAACTGGGCCTGCAGGTCGAACCAGTCCTCGCCGGAAGAGGTCACCCGCAGTTGCAGCCTGGGCCGGCTCGTGCGCACCCGCCACTTGGTCAGGTCCTTGGCCCCGAAGACCGCGAACCCGGCTTCCGCCAGCAGGGGGACTTTGCGCAGCAAGAAGTCCAGCGGGTGCACCCGGGCCCGCAGACGCAACAGGGGCGGCGGCCCGGATTTGAGGCCAAAGCGGGCCTGCACGGCCTTCTTGCGCCAGGCTTTTTCGGCTTCCAGGTCGCGGTGCAGCCGCCAGAACCGAAGGTCCCCGGCCGGGATGATTTCCTGGGGTTTGGCCTTGGGGTTGTAGGGTACTTCGACGGGGCCGTAACCGAAGCGCAGTTCCGCGACCAGTTCCCCCGCGTGTTCCCGCAGGTAGAGCCGCGGCTGGGGTTCGGTCTTCAAGTCCTCCACCTGGAGTTCGCCCTTCGGGGTCCAGATGGGCATATAGGGGAGGAACGAGGTCAGGACGTTTTCCAGTTCCCTGGCTTCTTCCTTGGGGATAATCCAGCCCACGGGCCCCAGGCGCCAGCTTTCGAACACGCGCCGCATTTCCGGCCGCGTGCCCACCACCAACCAGCGGTTTTCCACGACCAGCAGGGGGATGGGGCGTTCCTGCAAAAGCGCGAAGAAGCGGGTGGTTTGGCCTTCGATGTGCACCGCGGGGGCCAGCACGTAATCGTCCTTTCGCTCTTGCAGCAGGAGCCCGGTTTTGACAGGGCGGTCCGCGGGCCACACCTGGAGTTTGATCAGATGCTCATCGTCCAGGGGGAAGTGGACGTAGATGGGGGCTTCCTTCGCGGCCTCGGCCAGGAGCCACCAGGCTTCGGCCAGGTTGAGCAAATGGTGGCTGTGCGGCACGCTGTAATACCACATCGTGCTGACATGCTGCCAGTTGAGGAACATGGAGACCGCGCGCACGGCCAGCGGCGGCAGGTCGGGCACCTCTTCGGGCGAAAGCGGCAACAGGAGGCGCTGGATCGGCCCCTCCTCGTCCGAGGCCTCCACCGCGATGGTCCAGACGCCTTCTGCTGGCAGTCGCTTCAAAATGAGGACGAGGGAGTATGTCTTTGGTTCCGATTCCGCGGGCCGCGCCCGGCGCTGCAGACTGCGTACCATGCTCTTGAAGAGTTCGCTTGAAGAAGGCGGCGCGGGTTTGGCTATATGGCGTTCCCATTCGGCCGAGAGGAAGTCCAACGTCGCCTGGGCCAGGGCGATCATGTGGATGCAGACCTTCCCCCGTTGCCCCCGCGGGCAGGAACACTGGCCCCGGAATTCCTGTTGGTGCGCGTGCCAGGTCCAGGTCGTTTCATACGCATTGCGGCCGTGCACCACCAGGCCCTCGCTGCGGACCCACAGCCCATTTTCCTGCTCCCACCAACGGAGGGCCGTCAGGTGCACCTGGTCCTGCATGACAAGCGCATTGGCCTGCCTGAGGAAACCCCGGTTCCTGGCCCACTGCCCCAGACGTTGCCGTGCCTCATACAGAAGTGGCCCCAGAAGGCGGGGCAGCACCTGTTTTTCTTCCCGTTTCTTTATCATTCCGCCATTCTCCGCTTGAAGGTCTCAATAATCGTCACCGGGGTGGGGTCTTCCCGGTAGAGCAGGGCGAGGTAATAGGAAACGTAATCGCCAAAGTGCAGCAGGGTCCACTGGTGGGCCATGGCCGATGAGCCGCGGGCTTCGATGAGGTCGGTGTTCAGGCCGTTTTCCATGAAGGCCTGCCGGGTCAGGTGCAGGCGCTTGCGCTGCCGCTGGCTCAGGCTGGAGGCATCGAGGAAGATGTGCATGGTGCCGCTCAGCAGGAGTTCGGGATGGAACAGCCCGGCCAGGGTGTTGTGGTCGGCTTCAGGCAGGAACTCGAACTGGGCCCAGGCCTTGGCGATTTCGTTGATTTGGGTCTTCCAGCGGCGGGCCACCGGCGCGAGATGTTCGCTTCCGAAGACCACCACCAGCCGCTCCTGCAGTTGGCCGGCCAGCCGGCGGGCCGGGTTGCGAGACGTGGGCACTTCGGGTTCCAGATGGGCCTGTTGCGCGCGCATGGCCGCGACGGTCTCTTTGAGGTCGTCTTCGGGGTTGCGGCCCAGGACGTCCAGGCGGGCCAACAGGGCCAGGGGAAGGGCGAAGCCAAAGCCCACCGCGGCCCGGGGCTGGCCCCCGTGCTCGAAGCGCCACAGCGGTACGCCGTGTTCCTCGGCCAGGCGGCCCAGTTGCCCGCCTCGCGTGATGGCCACCACGGTGCACCCCTGTTCCAGTCCGGCCTGGAACGCGGAAATCGTTTCCTCGGTGTTGCCCGAATGGGAGGAGGCCACCACCAAGGTCTCAGGTCCTTCGGCCCAGAGGGGGAGGTGGTAATCCCGCCAGACCAGGATGGGGACGTTGGTGTGCCGGGCCGCCCAGGCCGCGACCAGGTCCCCGCCGATGGCCGAACCGCCCATACCGGCCAGGATGACCATCTTGGGCCGTCGGGCGTTTTCCGGCAGGGGCAGGGTCTGGCCCAGCGCCCAGGCCTGTTCCAGTTGTTGGGGCAGGGCCTGGATGTCCTGCAACATGCCTTGCGGGTCTAAGGCTTGGATGTCTTCCAACATTGGGTTCACTCCTTGCTGGGGGATGAGGTTGGCGCACTTTGGGGGACGCCCAGCAGCCACAGGGCAAAGGCCAGGTTGTCGTACGCGGTGATGGCGTAGTTATCCCAGAACACACAGGTACCCAGGGCGAGGAAGGTGCCCTTCCCGTGGTTCACCTGCACGGCCAGCACCCGCGAACCCGAAGGGGACTGGGCCGTGGGTTCGGCTTCCACCAACACCTGCACCTGAGGCCCTTCGACCAGGATGGGCGCGGCATAGGGCATGAGCACCCGTTCGATGCCGGGCACCGCGACGCGCGAGGTCACCACCATGTAGGGGTCGTCCCCGTGCTTGTGCACCGGGTCCTGGATTTCATCGTAGCCGAAGCGAAGGCCAAAGGGCCGGGCCACCGCGTTCAGGATTTCCGCCACCCGGTCTTCGTTCTGATAGTAGGCCAGGGCCAGCAGGCGTCCCCCGCGGGCCACGTACTGCTGCAACGCTTCCACCTCTTCAGGGCTGAAGGGGTCCTCAGGGTAGTTCAGTACGAGCACGTCCGCGTCAAAGCCCTGCTGCAAGCGGGCCACGGTGATGGGCCGGGCCCCGGCCTGGTGCAAGGCCCGACGGAGCAGGGAGAAGTAGTACCCATCCTCGATGGTGAACTCGTGGTGGGAAACGCTCCAGGCAATGCGGACGGGCATCCTTGCCTCCCACGTTTGGGGTTCAGGCCGCGGCCAGGCGCGGCACTCTACCTAATATAACCCTGATCCTTTATCACAAGTGGTGAGGAAGATTGTCCTGGAGGTTGGGGAGTGTACTCAGGAAAAGGCGAGCCCCTTGCGCCAGGTCTGCGACGTATTTCCAACCCCGCCACAGGACACGCCATCCCG
>JALXBY010000027.1 GCA_026991215.1 Anaerolineales bacterium | reverse complement strand
ACTATCGCCCGCTACGTTTCCCCCGACCTCTTCAAGGAGAAGTACCGGGACATCTTCGAGGGCGATGAGTTCTGGGACGCGCTGCCCTACATCACTTCGCCCCTGTACCCCTGGGACCCCAATTCCACCTACATCCAGGAGCCGCCCTTCTTCCAGGACTTCCCCCTGGAGGTGCCACCCCTGGAGGACATCGTGGGTGCGCGGGTGCTGGTGCTCCTGGGCGATTCGGTGACCACGGACCACATCTCGCCGGCCGGCGCGATCCCGCCGGAAAGCCCCGCGGGCCAGTACCTGATTTCCAAGGGCGTGCCGCCCAGCGAGTTCAACACGTATGGCGCCCGCCGGGGCAACCACGAGGTCATGATGCGGGGCACTTTTGCCAACGTGCGGCTGCGCAACCGCCTGGTGCCGGATAAAGAAGGCTGGTGGACCCGTCACTTCCCCAGCGGCCAGGTGATGACCATTTACGACGCGGCCATGCGGTACAAGGAAGAGGGCGTGCCCCTGATTGTGCTGGCGGGGAAGGAATACGGCACCGGCTCCAGCCGGGACTGGGCGGCCAAAGGCCCTGCGCTCTTGGGCGTGCGCGCGGTGATTGCCGAATCCTTCGAGCGCATCCACCGCTCCAACCTGGTGGGCATGGGCGTGCTGCCCTTGCAGTTCAAGCCTGGGGATAGCGTGGAAAGCCTGGGCCTGACGGGCGAGGAGGCGTACTACATCGAAGGCATTGCCCGGGGCCTCAAGCCCTTCGACGAAATCACCGTGCGGGCCGTGGCCCCCGACGGCACCGAGAAGCGCTTCCCCGTCATCGTGCGGCTGGACACGCCCATCGAGGTGGAGTACTACCAGAACCGGGGCATCCTGCACACGGTGCTGCGCAAGATGGCCCGGGAGGCCGTGGCCGAATCCGGCGACTGAGGTATATTCAGGGCGGCCCGCCAAAGCCTTGGGCCGCCCTGAATTTATTCACCCACCTGGGCCGGAACCCCCACCTCGGCCAGGCCCATCTCCCGCACGTCCGGATGCTGGAAGAAGGCTTCCACCGGGCCGTGAAAGCGCACCCGGCCCCGATGCAGCAGGAGTACGTGCCGCGCGTACTGCCGCACCAGCCGCAGGTCATGGGTCACCATGACCACGGTAACCCCCTCCCGGTTCAGGGCCGCGAGTTCGTCCATCAGGGCATAGGCGGTGCGGCGGTCCTGGCCAAAGGTGGGTTCATCCAGAATCAAGAGCCGGGGGCCCAGGGCCAGCATGGTGGCCACGCTCAACCGCCGCTTCTGCCCCTGGCTGAGCCGGAAGGGGTTCTGCCGGGCATAGGGGGCCAGGCCAAAGCGTTCCAAAAGCCCTTCCACCCGCGCCCGGATGCGGGCCTCAGGCCAGCCGTGCATCCGCAGGCTGTAGGCCACTTCCTCCCATACGGTCTCGGTCACGAACTGGTGTTCGGGGTTCTGGAAGACCAGGCCGGCCATCCGGGTGATTTCCCGGAAAGGCAGCCGGGCCACGTCCTGGCCAAAGAGGAACACCCGCCCCTGCTGGGGCCGCTTGAGGCCCAGGAACAGGTGCACCAAAGTGGACTTCCCCGCGCCGTTCGGCCCCACGATGGCCAGGAAGTCCCCCTGGGGCAGGGTGAACGTGACGTCTTCCACCAGGGCGCGGCCCTGGACCCGGTAAGTTACCCCTTCCACGGCCAGGGCCGGAGGACGTTCGTTGAGCGGCGTCTGGGGGGTGAAGCGGCGCTGCCGCCATGGGTCCAGGGCTTCAGGCAGCCACAACCCGGCTTGCAGGGCCTGTGCCCGATGGCGTTGCAGGGTTTCCCAGGGCGGGCCATCGGCCAGCACCCGGCCCTGGGCATCCAGCAGGACCACCCGGTCCACCAGGTGCAGGCAGGCATCCACCTTGTGTTCGATGAGGAGCAGGGTGTGGCGGCCCTTGAGCCGGGCCAGGGAAGCGAAGAAGGCCCGGGTCCCGGGCGGGTCCAGCAGGGCCGTGGGTTCGTCCAGCACCAACAGGGGCTGCCCCATGGCCAGGAGCGCGGCCAGGGCCACCCGCTGGGCCTCCCCGCCGGAAAGGGTCTCCAGCCGGCGGTGGCGGAAGGCCTGCATCCCTACCTGTTCCAGGGCCTGGGTGATGCGGGCGGGCATGGCTTCAGGGGGCACCCGGAGGTTCTCCAGGCCAAAGGCCAGTTCGTCCTCCACCACTAAGGTCGCGAAGGAGGCTTCCGGGTCCTGGAACAGCACGCCCACGGTGGCGGCCATGTGCCCCGCGGGGACCTGCCGGGGGTCCCGGCCCGCAACCGTCAGTTCCCCCTGCACCCGCGCGTACAGGCCATGGGGGATGACCCCGGCCAGGGCCAGGGCCAGGCTGGACTTGCCGCTCCCCGAAGGCCCCAGGAGGAGCACGGTCTCCCCTTCCCGGACGTGCAAATCCAGGTCCGCGGGCGCGGGCTGGGGCGCGCCGGGGTAGTGGATGGCCAGCGCGCGGGCCCGAATCATGGACCTTCCTCCAACCAATGCCGCAGGGCCTGGAGCCAGGCCTCCCGGTTCTCCGGCGTGAGGTGAATCAGGAAGACGTCATCCCGGCTCTTGAGGGCATCCACGAAGGGGTGCGGACGCAATACCACGGTGGCCAGCAGCGGCCAGGGGCCTTCGAACAGCCGTTCCACCCGTTCTTGAAACAAAGGGGAAAGCAGTTCCATGGGTCCGATTTCGTCCAGCAGGAACAGGGTTTCCCGCGGGGCCCGCGGGTCGAGTTCGGGAAGCACCAGGGCCTCGAACCCCGCGACGTCCACCCGGTAGCGGCCCACCCGCGGCCCGCTTCGGCGGGAGACGTGGGCCAGCCAGCCACTTTTGCCCGAAAGGGTATGGACCTGGAAGCCCACCCGCCGGCCGCGGTTGCGCACTTCCTGGGTGTAGAACCCCCGGACCGGCCGCGACAACCCCGCGATGGCCCGGCGCACTAAGGTGGTCTTGCCCACGCCAGGCCGTCCGGTCACCAGCACCCGCCGGGTGCCGGAAGGGATGTGGGTAGGCAGGTCTTCCTGGCTGAAGGCCTGGGTCATCGCCGTCCTCCGCTGGTGGGCCTTTTTCCACAAAGAAGAAAGGGGCGACCGCCTGGCCGCCCCTTCGCGTGCTATACCCGCTCCGCGAACACCACCTCCTGCAACCCCACAGGGATGGGCGAACGTCGGGGCGGGCGTTTGATTTCCGGGCACTTCCAGACGTCGCCTGGGGTCAGGTAGCGCAGGGCCGCGTAGTTGGGCAGGATGCCGCAGGCAAAGCACCGCTGCCGGCAGTCGATGCGGGTCTTTTCCTCCTGGCTCCACAGGTAGTCCTGGGCCAGGTATTGCTTCATCACGCCGATGTGGATGTGGTCCCATGGGAAGGGTTCGTCGATCATGCGGGGGCGATGCACGTAGAACCAGGGGTCCAGGCCAGCCTCCCGGAAGGCCTGCATCCAGGCGTCGTAGGCCAGATGGTCGTACCAGGCGTCGAACTTCGCGCCCAGTTGCCAGGCCCGGTAGACCACTTCGGCCATACGCCGGTCCCCGCGGGAGAGCCAGGCTTCCAGCATGGTTTCCTCGGGCTCGTTGAGGTTGAGTTTGAGGCCCGGGCCCCGCATCTCGCGGCGCAGCAGGTCCTGTTTCGCCCGAATCTCCTCCACGGTGTTGGCCGGGACCCACTGGAAGGGCGTGTGGGGCTTGGGCACGAAGGTGCTCACCCCCGCGTGCACCCGGGCCCGCCGGCCCAGCACCTTCCGGCCCTCGGCCAGCACAGCCTTGCACAGGTCCGCGATGGCCTTGACGTCGTCCAGGGTCTCCTGGGGATGGCCAATCATGAAGTAGAGTTTGATGGTGGTCCACCCGCGACGGTAGATTTCCCGCGCGGTCTCCAGGAGCTGCTGCGTGCTCACGGGCTTGTTGATGATGTTCCGCAGCCGTTCCGTCGCGGCTTCGGGCGCGAGGGTGAAACCCCGCCGGCGGGTCTGGCCCAGGGCTTCCATCAGTTCCACGGAAAAGGTCTCGATGCGCAGGGAGGGCAGGGAGATGGTCACCTTGCGGTCCCGGAAGTTGTGCACCACCTCCCGCACCAGGGTGAGGATGTGGGTGTAGTCCGAGGAGGAAAGGGAAAGCAGGCCCACTTCCTCGAATCCGGTGTGACGCAGGCCCTCGTCAATCGCGGCCAGGATTTCTTCCACCGAGCGTTCCCGCACGGGCCGGACCACCATGCCCGCGTGGCAGAAGCGGCACCCGCGGGTGCACCCCCGCATGATTTCCACCGGGTAGCGGTTGTGCACGGTATCGATGAAGGGCACGATGAGCCGCGTAGGCGGCGGCGGGAGTTTGGACACCAGCCGTTTGAAAATGGGCAGGGGCGCTTCGGGGATGCGCTTTTCCATGCCCGCGAACACACCGTCCGCGTCGTAGCGGTCCTGGTAGAACGCGGGCACGTACACGCCCCAGATTTGGGAAAGCCGGTAGAGGAGTTCATCCCTGGAGGCCCCTTCGGCCCGCCAGGCGATGTAGGTGTCCAGAATTTCGTGGATGACCTCTTCGCCCTCGCCGATGACGAAGGCGTCGATGAAGGGCGCCATGGGTTCGGGATTGAAGGTCGAGTGCCCGCCCGCGATGATGAGGGGGTCCTCCGCGGTGCGCTCCTGGCTGAACAGGGGGATGCCGGCCAGGTCGAGCAGGTTGAGCACGTTGGTGTACAGGGTCTCATAGGGGATGGAGAACCCCACGATGTCGAAATCCCGCAGGGGGTGCTTGGTCTCCAGGCTGTAGAGGGGGATGCCGGCCTCCCGCATCAGGGCTTCCATATCGACCCAGGGCGCGAAGGCCCGCTCGGCCAGGGCGTCGGGCCGCTGGTTGATGGTGTCGTAGAGCACGGCCAGGCCCAGGTTGGACATCCCCAGGTCGTACACATCGGGGAAGACCAGTGCGACCCGCACGGCCACCGCGTCCCAGTCCTTGACCACCTGATTGAGTTCACCGCCGGTGTAGCGTGCGGGCCGTTGCACTTTGGGCAACAGGCGCTCCAGCCGCGCCTGGATGGTTTCCGGTCGCATGGCCCCGCTCCTCCAGAGATGGGATGACGACAACACAACACCCCGCGCGGTGTTGTCACGGGTGCAGGTTCCACAACCCTCGCCTGACTTTCGGGAGACTCATTATACAAAGGGGGGCCTGCCGTGAACGCGGAACCTGGGGCGCCCTTCGGCTGTTCGGCTCAGGAAAGCCGCCACGCTATAAAGGGCACCATCGCGCACCAAAAGCCCGAGTACTGATTACGGAGCAGGGGAAGAAGTGTCTTCACCTTCAGGAAGATCGAACCGGTACCCCCGGCCGCGCACCGTTTTGAGGAAGCGGGGCGAACGGGCGTTTTCCCCCAGGGCCCGGCGCAGCCAGCAGATGTGCACATCCAACGTGCGGAGGTCGTTGTTGGAGGGCATCCCCCAGACCTTCTCGAAGATTTCCTCCCGTGAAAGCACCTGGTTGGGGTGCTGCAGGAAGAAGAGGAACAGGTCCATGGTCCGCTGGGTGACCGTGGCCACCCGGTCGCCGTTGCGGATGCGCAGGTTCTGCAGGTCGTAAGCCAGGGGGCCAACGACGTGCCAGTTTCCCTCTTCGTTCTGGCTGGGGAAGACATCCGCGATGTACCGAAGCAGAATTTGCGGACGCACCGGCAGGCGCAACACCCGCGCGTACCGCAGTCGGGGCTTTTCGCGGTCCTGGGCCACAATCAGAATCTGGGGCCACGCGGTGGCCTGATACAGACGCCGACTGATGCGTACCCCTGTACTCCCAAAGGACGCTGCGTAAATCACCACCAACCCGGCTTCTTGTTGCTCGGCCCAGGCCAGGGCTGCCCGGCCACTGGCCACCATGTGCACCTCATACCCTGCCTGTCGAACCACCTGCACCAAATCGGGCACGGGTTTTCTGCGGCTTTCAATCCACAAAATACGCCTTGTTTGCATTCGACGTATCCTTACTTGAAAGCCCGCGTTTGGGAAGCCCTGCGGCCTCCCACGACAATAGGGGCAACTTTACGTGAAAAACCTGTTGCTGGTTATGCGTCCTACTTGCTTGGCACCCCTATCGTCCAGGCAAATTCCTTGTCTGCAGCAAAACGCAAAAAGGGTAAGGAATCGGAAATATCCGAGGCAGGCCATAAGCAAGGCCCCATTATACCATTGGGCGCGGTTGGCAAGGCCCCGGCACCGAGAGGCTCAGGCCTTCGCGCAAAAGGCCCGACGCACCTCTGTACCACGTGGGAGATGGGAAAACCGGCTCCAAAAGCGGTCATGGAGGCACGGCATGAGGCGTATCTTTGCCATCGCGAAAATTATCGCTGCACTTATGGCGATGTTGGCTCTGATTCATTGGACCCAAACGGGCCAGCAGGCCGCTTTGATGTCAATATACTACTTTCTTGTCGGAGCCACCGTGTTCGAACTCCTGGAACGAATAGCCACCTACCTTCCAGCACGATGGGCTTACCTTGGCGGGGTGATTGTGGCCTTGTTGTTTGCCCTGCTGTTCATTTTCATCATACAATCTGCGTTCGGGTAGGAAGCGGCATCGCGTACCCCCTGGCCTTGCCTGGGTTCCGTGCTGAGCATCGTCACCCGCGCCATGAAACAGGGCGAAATCTCCCTGCCCCGGCCCCGGCGCGGTGATTAAGATAGAAAGCGATGCTGCGACAAGGTTCCCCATCCTGTCGGGATGGTGGCGATGCCGGGCAAAGCCGGTCAGGGCAGATGGATATTGGCCGCGTTGGGCGGTGTTTTGGAACGGCAGCAATGGCCGGTACAAAAGCCGTTGCTTTTGGGCCGCGCGCCGGAATGTGACGTGTTCGTGCCCGTGCAGCAGGTCTCCCGCCGCCACGCCCGCGTATGGCCCCAGGAAGGCGCGTTGTGGGTCGAGGACCTGGGGAGCAAAAACGGCACCTTCCTCAACGGGGAACCCCTGCAGCCCCACCAACCCCAGCGTATGAAAGAAGGCGACATCCTGGCCCTGGCCCTGGCCCAGAAGTTCGTGGTGCTGGGCATGGGCGAGACCGCGACCCAACCCGTTCCCGAACCCCTCCAGGCGGCCATGCGGCGCTTCCTGCAGGAACCCCGCCGGCGGCTGACCCTGGACCCGGAATCCCAAACCGTTTGGGTCCTGGGCCGGCGGGTGGAACCGCCCCTTTCGCCACAGCAGTTCCGCCTGCTGGAGGCCCTGTACCGGCAGGCCGGCCGGGTGGTCTCCCGGTCCGCGCTCATCGAGGCCGTTTGGGGCGAGGAGGCCCCCTGGGTCACCCATCAGGCCCTGGACGTACTCGTGCACCGGGTCCGGGAACGACTGGCCGCCTATGACCCGGTGCATCGGTACGTGGTCACCGTGCGGGGCCGGGGCCTGCGGCTGGACAACCCCCCATGGCCACATCCCGAACCTCATACCTGACCTTCCCGCCCCTCTCCATAGACGGGGACTGGAACGGGCGGCCCTTCCGCATCCGGGTGTTCCCGGGTGGCATCACCCTTTCCCTGGATATGGACGCCCGGGTCCGGGTCTACACCTACGACGCCCTGGGCCGCCCCTGGACCTTCCTCCTCAACGGCGTGACCTACCGCCGGGGCCTCAACGGCACCATGTTGGTGAAATGGCGGGAACCCGGCGGCCCGCGGCGACGTAAACGTCTTCCCCCCGAAAAAGCCTGGGAAATCGAAGCCCAGGCCCGGGACGCGGTGGCCGAATGGGTGCACGCGCTCAAACGGGGGAAAGCCCACACCGCCCAGCCCCTGCCCGCGCGCGTCTGGACCCTGCTCGAACGGGCTTTGGCCTTTGACCAGGCCCGCTCCAGGGCCGACGCCGAAGCCTTCGCCCGCATCTACCGGCCCATCGGCATCCTGCCGCCCGACCGTTACCTGGACGTGGTGGTGCAGATTACCGAAGGGTGTTCCTTCAATACCTGCACGTTCTGCACCTTCTACCGCGGGCAGGCCTTTCGCATCCGCCGGCCGGAGGAAATCCGGGAGCACGTCCGGGCCATCCGCGCGTACCTGGGGGAAGCCCTGCTGATGCGCAAGGGCATCTTCCTGGGTGCGGCCAACGCGCTGACCGCGCCCATGCCCCGCCTCTTCCCGCTGATGCAGGCCGTCCGGGAAGGCTTCCCCGAAACCCGCTTCGCGGACATGTTCGCGTTCCTGGATGGCTTCAGCGGGCGGCGCAAGACCCCCGAAGACTACGCCCGCCTTCGCGCCCTGGGCCTGCGGCGGGTGTACATCGGCCTGGAAAGCGGGGACCCTGCCCTGCTGGAATTCCTCCGCAAACCCGGCCGGCCCGAAGATGCCATCGCCGCGGTCCAGGCCATGAAAGCCGCCGGGGTCAACGTGGGGGTCATCATCCTGCTGGGGGCCGGGGGCGACCGGTACGCCCAGGGCCACGTGGAAGCCACCATCCGGGTGCTCCGGGCCATGGGCCTGGGACCGGGGGACCTGCTGTACTTTTCGGAACTGGTGGTCACTCCGGATATGCCCTATGCCCGGGAGGCCGTGCGGGAAGGTCTGCGCCCGTTGACTTCCGAAGAACAGCGGGCGCAGATGGAAGCCATCGTCCGCGGTCTGGCCTACCGGCCCCGACAAGGGCCGAAAATCAGCAAGTACGACATCCGGGAGTTCATCTATTGACCGCAGTCTGCAGTGCGCGGTGCGCAGT
>JALXBY010000026.1 GCA_026991215.1 Anaerolineales bacterium | reverse complement strand
CCCCTGCACCGCCCAGCCGCCACGGCAACGGCAACGCCCTTTTTGGCGACCCCAGAGAAAGGCTGGCAGCCCACAAACCCCGGTGGGGGCGGCGCGTTCAACACCATCGGCGCGGGGCCGACGGGCCTGCTCCTCGCGGCCAGCGACCTGAGCGGGGCTTACCTTTCCCGCGACCGCGGTCAGCACTGGCAGCCCATCGGTGCCGCCCAGGGCCTCACCTCGACCCACGTCAGCGGCCTGGGTTTCGACCCGGAGGACCCGGCCATCCTCTACCTGGGGACCGAGGCCGGGCTTTTCCGCAGCGGGGACGCGGGGGCCACTTTCGTTCGTGTGCTTCCCCATGGGTACATTACGGACATCGCCATCGCGCCTGCCAACCCCCAGGTGGGCTATGCCGCCCACCACACCCGGCACAATGAGGCCGATGGTGTGGTCTACAAGACCACCGACCGGGGGCGAACCTGGGTTCAGGTCAGCGGCGCTTCCCTGCCCCAAGGCCTTCACATCCTCAAGCTCATGGTGGACGCGGAAGACGAGGACCTGGTCTACCTCCTGGCCGGTGAAGGCCGTTTCGCCTGCGGCCCGGCCGTGCTCTATGCCAGTACCGACGGCGGGGTGACCTGGAAGCCCATCACCGCGGGGCTGGGGCAGATTGCCGATGCCGCCCTGTCTCCGGCGGACCCCAACCTCCTGTACGTTTCCACCTATGGCGATGTGTGGGACCCCGGCTACCGATGCCTCCGGGACGACCCCGATGGGGGATACGTCTACCGGGCGCGCGTTGACCGCGGCTGGCGGTGGGAACGCATCACCGACGCCCGCGACCTGGGCCAGCGCAACCTGCTCCTCTGGCCCGATGCCCAGGATGCCCAAACCCTTCGGGTCATCGACCTGGACTACCCCGAAGTGTGGGAGACCACGGACGGGGGCGGGACGTGGCGCTTCGTCAGCAGCAAGGAGGATTGGGCCACCGGATGGACGGACGTAGACCACGCGTACGGCACCAGTTTCAACGGCGACGCCAAGACCCTGGGCGTGGACCCTTCCGATCCCAACGCGCTGCTCTGGGCCGATTCCCAGTTCCTCTGGGCCACCCGCGACCGGGGACGCACCTTCGTGCCCCTCTTCACCGACGAAATCGCGCCAGGCCGCTGGCGTTCCCGTGGGGCAGAGAGCGTGGTCCCCTTCGACCTGGCCATCAGTGCGGATTCCACCCACGTTTACCTGGCCATGGCCGACCTGGGCTGCTTCCGCAGCGACGATTACGGCGCCACCTGGCAAAACTGCAACGACGCCGACTACGTGGCTTCCTGGGCCGGCTATGGCGGCAATAGCATGACCGTCGCGGCCGACCCATCCCGGCCCAACGTGGTCTGGGTCACCCAGGCCGAGGAAATCGAACGGCCCCATACCCTGCTGCGCAGCGACGACTATGGTGCCACCTGGAGGCCTTCCAACACCGGCTTACCCCAGGGCATCCCTTCTGGCCTCACTGTGGACCCCCACAGCCCCACGGACCGCCGTACCCTGTTCATCACCGTAGATGGCGACGTTTACCGCAGCCTGGACGATGGCCACACCTGGACGCGGGTGCTGGATTGCAACGGCTGCCGCGTCACCGCGGTGGATGCGCATCGAAGCGGGCTGGTCTATGCCGGCGGGGAAGCGGGCTTCTGGCGTTCGGCCCAGGGCGGCGCGGTGGGGACCTGGGAACGGACCGGGTCGCCGGAGATGCAGGGGGACCGGGGCCATGCGTTCTGGGATACCGATTGGGCCGGGGTAGCGGCCATCCGGCCTGACCCCCATCGCCCAGGCTGGGTTTACGTGGCCGTGTTTGGCGAAGGGCGCGGCCTCTACCGCAGCCGGGACGGTGGCCGGACCTGGGAACACCTGCTGGCCGATGACTACCTGCGGGATGTGGCCGTTTCCCCCGTCAATGCCGACCTGCTCTTCGCGGCCTCCAGCAGCGCCTTCTACTCCGGCGGCTATGACCCTGCCTCACGGGGGGTGCTGTTCAGCACCGACCGCGGCCAGACGTGGACACCCTTCAACCAGGGGCTGCCCTGGCCCTTTGCCAGCCGGCTGCGTATCGACCCCAATCCGCCGTACACCCTCTGGCTTGCCGCGCCAGGTACCGGGTACTACTGGCGGCCCCATCCGCCCCTGGTGGTAGCCCCGTAAGGTAGTCCTTGTGAGGTCAGGCCAGGGGCAGGTATGAAGTGGAGAAAATGCCAGGGTTTTGGTGAGATTGTGTTTTGGGCTTACGAAGTTGTGAGTGATAAGGTGCTTCGCGCATTCTCAAAAACCTCTAACTTTCCCCTTTGCGGGGAAATCAACGGCGGTTTAGGCGGAAATACATAAGCACTGTGAGTATGACTACCAAAGCAGAGACGCCCATGATAAGCACGGTTCTTGACGTCCCTCTGGATGGTTGTGGGGTGCTGACCCCAGAAGCCGTTTCATCTGAAGCCAACGGGGTAGGCGAGACGGTCATGGTGGGGCTGGGTGTGACTGTGGAAGTTGCCGTCGCTGTAGGTGTTGCGGTTGTCGTTGGAGAGGGCGTTGGTGATGGGGTGGGTGAGGGGGGAACGGG
>JALXBY010000025.1 GCA_026991215.1 Anaerolineales bacterium | reverse complement strand
GATTCAGGTTGGCCACCGGCCGCAGGGTGCACACCCCGTTCACCCAGGCGCATTCCTTGGGGCGGGTATCGGGCAGGCACAGCGAGGAGCAGGTCAGGGTGATGCGCCGCCACCCCGTGGGCCGACAGGCGGTGCCCACGGCCTGGCAGCCCGTGGGTTCGTCGTACACCCGCCGGCCCAGGCAGCAACCCGAAGGGCAGTACATGTCCTGCGTGGGGTCGCACCCGGCCCAGGCCACGTCAAGCCCCATCCGGTCCCGGAGCCACCGCTGCAGGGCGCAGCCGTAGGTCTGCCCTCCCGTTCGAAGGGCAAGACCCAGGGCCAGGAGCAACACCACAACCAGAACCCCTATGCCCCATCGCCGGCGCATGGCGTCCTCCGGGTGGTAGGGGAAGTATACCACGATCTGCAGGTAGTTCAGTGTTCCTCAATGCCGTGGGGGCATGCAGTCCGCAGTCCGCGGTCCGCAGTGCGCGGTTAGCGGTCCGCGGACAGGGGGCGTTGGCCCCAAAGCATCTGTTGCAGGAACGCGAGGACCAGGCCGTTGGTCACGTCCTCGCCGGTGAGACTTTCATCGGTGAGGACTGGGCCAGGGGCCAGGGCCGCGGGGAACGCGGCCGCGTTGCTTACCGCGCGCACCAGGAAGGCTGGCGCGCCTTCCCGTTCCAGCCGCGCGGCCTGCACTGGCAGGTGCGCTGGACCGGCTTTGGGGTCCACCGCGGCGTAAAGCACGCTGTTCAGGCTGCCGGGGATGTCCATGCCATAGACCACGGGGAACACCTGGGCCATGGTCGTGGCCAGGCTGTTGACCAGGCGTCGGTCTCCGGGCAACCGACCCACGTTGACCGCGACCACCCCCTGGGGGGAAAGCCGGGCCCGCAGCAACCGGAAGAACTCCACCGTGGTCAGGTGCCAGGGGATGTCCGGCACCCGGAACGCGTCCACGATGATGAGGTCATACGGGCCGGGCCGCTGTCGGATGCCAAAGCGTCCGTCCACGGCCCAGACCCGCAGGTTGGGGACCTGGTCCAGCGCGAAGTAACGCCGACCCACCTCTACCACTTGGGGGTCGATTTCGAACCCATCGATGACCACACCGGGGAAGGCCTGGGCGGCCTGGCGGGCCGCGGTGCCCCCGGCCAGACCGATGATGGCCATCCGCGCCACGTCATCCCGGCTGAAGGGCGGGGGGTTGAGGAACGGCCCGGCCAGGAAGTGCATCCAGGGGCCGTCGAAGGCCAGTTGTTGGGGATGGTAAATGGAATGCTGGCCCAGGCCCTCGTTCAGGTAGAGGATGCGGTACCCGTTGCGTTCCACCACGTAGATGTAGTTGTAGGCCGATTCCGTGGCATATAGCAGGCCCGCAGTGGGCTTCAAAGGGACGTTCCCGAACCAAACCCACAGGCCCACGGGCGGGAGTAACAGCCAGCCCCAGGCCAAAGCCCGGCGCAGGCCACAGCACTGCCGCAGGCCTTCCAGTCCCAGGAGCACCAGGATCGCGGCGTGGAGCACCAACGTACGCCGCACGCCCAGGAGGGGAATCAGCCCCAAGGTGGTGGCGAAGGTGCCCAGCAGGGAACCCAGGGTGGAGACCGCGTAAAGCAAGCCTGAGGTGCGGCCGGCTTCCTCCCGCGTGCGCAGGGCCAGGCGCAGGGCCAGGGGCGCGACCATGCCCAACAGGGTCACGGGCAACAGAAGAAGCAGGATGGCCGCCGCGAACAACGCGGCCAGCCGCGCGCCGGCAGTTGGGTCCAGGAACGCGCCTACCCGGCGCATCAAGGGGTGGAAGGCCCAGGCCACCAGGGCCACGCTTTCCCCCGCGGCCAGCAGCAGGGCGCACCACAGCCCTGGGGTGGGCCGGCGGTCGGCCGCGTGCCCGCCCAGGAAGTAGCCCAGGGTCAGGTACACCAGGATGAACCCGATGATGGTGGCCCAGACCAGGTTCCCCGTGCCGAAGAACGCGCCCAACAGCCGGGCCGCGGCCATTTCCACGGCCAGCACGCTCCATCCGGTAAGGAAGACGCTCAGCAAAAGGTAGCGGCGGGAGAGCATGGGAGATTGGTCGTCAGTGGTCAGTGATCAGTTGTCAGCAGTCGGCTGTCGGCAGTCTGCAGCGTGCCCACCGCCGACCCCTGGCTGCCTATTGTACAGGCATCGGCCGTGTTGGGCGGCGCACCAGCCCAGTACAATCAGGGGGTGTGTGGTGCACCCATGGCGCGACGCGCCACATGGAGCGCGTGGATGACCCCGGAACGACCTGGGCTACGGCAGCGGCAGGTCAGGCAGAACCGCGGCCCATGGCGCTGGGGGCTTCCCCTTCTGGGCTTGGTTCTCCTCGCGTTGTGGGCGGCCCCGTCGCGCGCCCTTCCCCAAAAGGCCGAAGCCTGGCAGGTGCGCCTGCACCCACCCGGCCCCTGGTACGTGGGCGACGTGCTGAGTTGGGAGGTCACGCCGCCGGCCCGCGCGGTGCAGCCCGGCCTGCGCTTGCGGTTGCGCATCGACCCGCCCCATGGCCCCACCGCGACCGCGACCGTGGCCCCCAGGGGCTTCGACCATCGCCCCACCGCGGTCTTCCGCTGGGTGTGGGATACCGCCCAGGCCGCGGCGGGCCCGCACACCTTCCTTCTTCAGGAAGAACGCGAAGGCACCCAGCCCCGCACCGTCTACCAGGGCACCCTTTACCTCTGGCCGGCCGCGCGGCGGCCTTTGGGGGAACGAAACCTCGCCTGGGCCGCCGCGACGACGGCCTGTTGCCGCATCTTCTACTTCCGCGGCACCGAAACCGAGCGGGACCTCCCCCAACTCCGGGCCATGACCCAGGACGTGTATGCCGAGATGCAGGCCCGCATGGGCCTGAACCCTGACGGCCCCCTGTCCGTGGTCTTTTCCCCCCGCTGGTGGGGCCAGGGCGGGTTCACCTGGGAGGATGCCTGGGTCAGTTACCGGGACCGCGCGCCGATCCCGGGCCAGACCCGGCAGGTGCTCCGCCACGAAACCGTGCACTGGATGACGCTCCAGGCCGCGCCCGGCCGGTGGATTCCCCCGCTGTTGGGCGAGGGCATGGCCGTCTACCTCACCCAGGGCCATTACCGGCCCGGCGAGGACCTGTACCAGCGAGTGCGGGCTTTGCTGACCACCCGACGTTACATCCCCCTGCCTACCCTGGCCCGGAACTTCTACCAGCATCAGCATGAGACCGCGTACATCGAAGCCGGGGCCTTAGTGCAGTACCTGGTCGAACGTTGGGGCTGGGAGGCCTTCTGGCGCTTTGTGACCAGCCTGGAACCGCCCCGGTCCGGCGAAGACGCGGCCCAGGCCCTGGACCGAAACCTGGCCCGCCAGGGGACCTCCCTCCAGGCCCTGGACCGCTCGCTGCGGGCCAAAGCCCTGGCTCTTCCCCCCGACCCCAGGACCGTAGACGACGTGACCGTGATGCTGGCCCTGTTCGAGACCCTGCGGACCTACCAGCGCTTGCTGGACCCGGCCGCCTATTACCGCACCATGTGGTTCCTCAACCGGGCACAGATGCAGGCCCGGGGCCTGGTGCTGGACGCGGTACGCAGCCCCAACACCGGGGTGCACGCTGCCATCGAACTGTTGCTCCAGCAAAGCGCGCGGGCCTGGCAGGCTGGCGACTTCGACCGGGCCTGGCGTTTCTTGCAGCCAACCCGCGCTGTGCTGAACCAGGTGGCGGTGCAGGGCCGGGTGCACGATTGGCCCCAGGAGGCCGGTTGGGTCCGGCGTTGGGTGGCCTGGGCCCGGGGCTGTGGTGGGGATATTCAACAACTGGACCTGGCCGCCGCGACGGCCTGGGTTCGGCCCATGGACCGGCCCCCTGCCCTGGAACCCTGGCCCCTGCCCGACCCGGCTTCGGCATCCTGGCCCTGCCCCCAAAGCCTTCCCGCGGCCCGCTGATCGCCGTCCGCTGCGCCAAACCGCGGGCTACCCCCAGGGCAGAAAGGCGTGCTATCCTTCCCCACGTGGGGCGCCGGGGCTAAAATACCTTCCGACCCAAGGCATTGGGCCTTGCGAGCCTTTGCGACCCCCTACGGACCCATGGCCAAAAAACAGCGCGCGGATGTGCTTTTGGTGGAACGCGGCCTTGCAGCCAGCCGTACCCTGGCCCAGCGCCTCATCCTTGCGGGGAAGGTGCGGGCCGATGGGCGCCCTGTGCCCAAGCCGGCCACCCTGCTCCCCATCGACGCGCGCCTGGAGGTGCTGGAGCGGCCCCGGTACGTCTCCCGGGGCGGGGAGAAACTGGAGGCCGCGCTGGAACGCTTCCAGATACCGGTGGAAGGCCGGGTGTGCGCGGACGTGGGGGCTTCCACCGGCGGCTTCACCGATTGCCTGTTGCAGCACGGCGCGCGCAAGGTGTATGCCATCGACGTGGGGCACGGGCAACTGCACTGGCAACTGCGGCAGGACCCCCGGGTCGTGGTCATGGAGGGGGTGAACGCCCGCTATCTGGAGGCCCTGCCCGAACCTGTTTCCCTCATCACCGTGGATGTATCCTTCATCTCCCTGCGTCTTCTGCTCCCCCGCTTCCCCGGATGGTACGCGGGACCGGGAGGCCTGCTTCTCGCACTCATCAAACCCCAGTTCGAGGCCGGGCCCAGGGAAAGCGCACGCGGCAAAGGCGTCATCCGGGACCCGGAGGTCCACCGCCGGGTGCTGGCCGAAGTGGTGACCGCGGCCCAGGCCCAGGGCTTCCGCCCCCAGGGGTTGATGCCCTCGCCCCTGCGGGGGGCCAAGAAGGGCAACGTGGAATTCTGGGGGTATTTCGTCTACGACCCCCAGGCGCAACCCGTGCCCGAAGATGTCTGGGCCCCCTGGATGAGCCAGGCCGTCCAGGAAGCGCATGCAAACCCGTGAAAGGGGCGTTGGGAAGCCTGTTCGTACATCGGTCCACCCAAAGCGTGTGAGGTCTGCCATGCGTCGCTCGGTGTTGCCGGTTCTGCTTATCGTCCTGCTTGGTGCCCTGGCGGGTTGCCGAAAAGGGAGTGCGTCCCCGCCGCAGGCCACCGCTTCCCCCACCCCAGCGCCTGCAACCCAACAGGCCACGGTCCCGCCACAACCTACCCTGACACCCACGCCGAGCCGGTCCTGGTTGGTGTTGTGGGCGGCCGAGAACACTTCAGAAGACCTTCTGCAACGGGCCATGACCGTGTTGCAGGAAACGGGCCTGCCTGCGGACTGGGAACCCAAGGTGGTCCGTGGGGAACCCCTTCCCACGGCCGACGAAGGCGTGGCCGCGGTGCTGGTGCTGCCGCCGTATGGCCCCAACGACGTGCTGCCCTGGGCCCAGGCGAACCCTGGGGTGCCGGTGCTTGTCATGGGTTCGCTGCCCGAAGAGGCGCAAACCCCGCCGCGCATGATTCTTTTAGACGCCAGCGGCCTTCGGCCCACGGTGCTTGCCTTTTTGACCGGGTACCTTTCGGTGGTTGCGGCCCCGGATTGGCGGGCCGCAGCCTTGCTTCCTCAGGGGCAGGCGCAAAGCCCCTGGGCCCGGGCCTTCGTCCAGGGCGGCTGGTACTACTGCGGCCTGTGCAAGCCACCCAAACCGCCCTTCGTGCGTTACCCCGTGGTGCTGCCCGTGGCCGGGAACGAACCCGGGACCTGGGAGGCCGTCTGTACCCAGGGCCTGGCCACCTATTTCCTCCAGGTCGCCTATCTTCCGGATGAAGCACCCCGGGAAGCCGCGGCCTGCCTCAAGGCCCAGGAGGTTCTTATCCTCCGCGGCGGGCCCTTGCAGCCCGAGGACGATGCCGCACTTTACGCGCCGGATTGGGAGACCCTGTTGCGTATGTACGTACGTCGGCTGTGGGAAGGGCCTTACGGCCCTGTGGCCATCAAACCCCGCTGGGAAAGCCGCCAGGATACGGTCTTCACCCCCGGCCGCATGCAGATGCTCTGGGACCTGTGGGAGCAGATTCAATCCGGGTACGTCACGGTGCCGGAAGAGTAGTTCGGAAGGCGGCAGTGCGCAGTGCACGGTCCGCAGTGCGCGGTGCGCTGTCCGCTTGACCGCTGACCGCTGACGGCTGACCGCCGACTGCCGACCGCTGACGGCCGACTGCCCACTGCTTCCCCTCACGCCATGGCGATGGCCACACCCAACAGTGCGGCCATGACCTGAATCAGCCAGAAGCGGGTCACCACTTGGGTTTCGGTCCAGCCCGAAAGTTCGAAGTGGTGGTGCAGCGGACTCATCTTGAAGATGCGCCGGCCGCCGGTGGCCTTGAAGTACGCCACCTGCAGAATGACGCTCAGGGTCTCCACCAGGGGAATCAGGGCCACCAGGGGGAGTACAATCCATTCCCCCAGCATCAGGGCGACCACGGCCAACCCCGCGCCAATGGCCAGAGAGCCAGCATCACCCATGAACACCATGGCCGGATGCACGTTGAACCACAAAAAGCCCAACAGCGCGCCGGCCATCAGGAAGCACAACTGGGCCACGATGTAATCCTGGTGGTAGATGCCCAGCACGCCAAAGGCCACGAAGGAGGTCGCGGTCACCAGCGCGGCCAGGCCGTCCAGGCCGTCGGTCAGGTTGACCGCGTTGGACGTGGCCACGATGATGAACACGCCCAGGGGCCAGTACCACCACCCCGCGGGTAGGGGCTTTGGAATGCCCGGCAGGAAGAAGCCGGGGGCTTCGTACAGTTGCTTAATCCACGCCACGGCCAGGGTTGCCAGCACGATTTGGAGGAAGAACTTGGTCCTGGCCCGCAGGCCCCGGCCTTTACGCACGCCCAGCCAGTCATCCACCGCGCCCAGCAAGCCAAAGGCAAGGAGCGTCATCACCGGGAGCAGCACCGCCCGGCCCGCGAACCGCAGGGCGTACACCCGCGTGGCGTGCATGAAGAGGAACATCAACGCCACGGGGAGCAGAAACCCCCAGCCGCCCATGGTCACCGTGCCCAACTTGCCCATGTGCCGGTCGGGGACGTCCTCCCGGATGTACTTCCCCATACCCCACCAGCGCAGGAAGCGAATGAAGGGCGGCATCCAGAGCCAGGTGAGCAAAAAGGTGACCAGAAGGAAGCCCAGGGCAATCAGGCCGGGGTTGGTTATGGCTTTCATGTTGTCTGCTCCAGACGGCGAATCAGGGCATCCAGGCCCACGGCCCGCGAAGCCTTGACCAGGACCACCGCGTCCTTGTGCAGGCGGGGCCGCAGGGCCTCGTACGCGTGTTGGGCATCGGGCACCCAAATGACGGCCTGTTCAGGCAGGCCGGCCTGGGCCGCGGCCTGGGCCAGCACCCGCGCCCGCGGCCCCACGGCAATCAACGCGTGCACGATGCGGGCCGCGTGGCGGCCCACTTCCCGGTGCCCTTCTTCCTCGTAGGGACCCAGTTCCAGCATGTCCCCCAACACCGCGATGCGCTCCCCAGGGAACGCGGCCAGAAAGTCCAGCGCGGCCTGGGTGGAACGGGGCGCGGCGTTGTAGGCGTCGTCCAGAATCAGCGCGCCGGCCGGCCCCCGGAAGGGCCGCAGCCGCAGCCGCACCCGCGCGTACCGCAACGCGGTCAGAATCCCTTCCCAGGAAAGCCCCAAGGCCCGGGCCACCGCGGTCGCGGCCAGGGCCGCGTACACCGCGTGTTTCCCCAAAAGCCGGGTGGCGACCTCCCAGGTCCGGCCCTCGGCCCGGAGGCGGAAGCGCAGGCCCTCCAGGCCCAGCACCTGCACGTCCTCGGCCCGGTAGTCGGCTTCGGGGTGGAAGCCGTAAGAAACCACCCGGCCCCGCGCGGCCGCGGCCATGCCCCACACGTTGGGGTCGTCCCGGTTGAGCACGGCCACGCCGGTTTCGGGCAGGGCCTGGACCAGTTCCTGTTTCCCCTGCACGATGGCCTCCAGCGACCCGGCCCGTTCCGCGTGCACCCGGTCGATGGTGGTGACCACGCCGACCTGGGGCCGGGCGATGTCGCAAAGCAGGGCGATGTCTCCGGGCACGTAGAAGCCCATCTCCAGCACGGCAAAACGGTGATAGGCCCGCGCCCGCAGCAGGCTCAGGGGCAGGCCGATTTCGCTGTTGTAGTTGCCGGGGTTTTTCAGCGTTGGCGCTTGCAAGGCCAAAACCTGGGCAATCACTTCCTTCGTGGTGGTTTTGCCCACACTGCCCGTCACGCCCACGACCTGAAGATGGGGGAACCGCCCGCGCCAGTACCGGGCCAGCCGTTGCAGGGCTGCCAGGGTCTCCGGCACCTGAAGCAGCCACGGCCCCGGACCCTGCAACGCCTGCAGGGGCGTTGGTTCGCGCAGGTCCAGCCGCCGGGCCTGGATGCCGGGCATCTCCCGGTGAACCAACGCGGCCCTGGCCCCGCGGCGGAAGGCATCCTCCACGAAGTCGTGGCCGTCGAAACGCGAGCCGGGCAGGGCCACGAACAGTCCGGCCGCGCCCACCATACGGGAATCGATGGCGAAGTCCAGCAATGCGGGCGTGGGTTCAGGGGGGCGGGTTCCGGTCAGGGCTTCCACCACATGACCCAGGGTCCACCCAGGGGTCATGGCCGTATCCCTCCTTCGGTCTGGGCCTGCTCCCGCACCGGCTGGGACGGCGGAATCCCCAACATCACCACCAGGCGGGAAACCACCTCCCGGAACACGGGCGCGGCCGTGAGGGAGGCCCAGCCGTCCTGGGCGCGGGGGTCTTCCAGCCAGACCAGGACGAGGAACTGGGGGTCGTCCACCGGACCCCAGCCCACCATGGTGGCGT
>JALXBY010000024.1 GCA_026991215.1 Anaerolineales bacterium | reverse complement strand
CAGGCGGGCCTGCCGTTCAGGGGTCCAGGCGAAGGTGCGGGGGATGTGGATGGGATAGGCCGGTGCATTGGGGCCATGGGTGAAGAACGCGCTCAAAGGCCGCAGGCCCACCTCGTGGGAAATCACGGGGATGCCCTGGTGCAGGGCGACCCAGGCGAGGGTGGCTTCCGGGAAGAACAGCCCGTTGAACACCACCACGGCCTGGGGCGCGAGGGAACTCAAGAGCACCCGGCTCCGCTCCCGGATGGACCACGCGGCCAGGAGGAAGGACCGGAACACCCGGCGGGTGGTTTCGTCATCCTGGAGGTTGTGTCGGCGTAAAGCCCAGCGCACGCTGGGGAGCACCAGGCTCCCCAAGGGCACCCCCCGGTACTCGAAGTCCATCATCTCGTCCAGGGCAAGGCCCTGCACGCGGCGGGCCAGTTCCGGGTCTTCCTCATACACCAAAGCCTCGGTGCGCAGGCCCAAAAACAGCCGGCGGGACCAGCCCATGCACAGGGTGCACGGCGGTTCCCCCTGGGGGTTTTGCGCGGCCGCGAGCAGGCAAAGGGGCATTCCTCTCTGGCAGACCAACTGCACCACGGGGACGCCGGCCAAACGCAAACTCCACGCGGTCAGGAGCTGAAAGGCCGCGTTCTGGCTCAGGCCCCAAAGCCGGGTGGAAGCGTTGAAGAACACCACCGGCGGGACGTTGGGGTCTGGCCTGGCGTGCTGGGCCACGTAGCGGGCCAGGTGCGTCAGGCGGCGTCGTAGTTGTAAGGCGGCCTGCTTTTGCCGAAGCCAAGCCAGGGTATCCATGACCTGCTCCCTGCCCGCGACAGCCGCGCGGGGTGAAGCCAAAAATCATCCCCGGACGCATGTGCCGCGTTAGTATAACCTGGCCGGGCTTGGGGAAAAGAAGAAACCCAGGCCCCGCGCGAGGGGCGGGACCTGGGCCTCCGGGTGCCGATGGCCATGGGCTGTGGCCTTCACGCCGAGGCCGGCTTGTAGCAGAACCACCAGTCGAAGCACTCGTATTCCTGGGTGCGTTTGGCGGCCGTGGCCACGTCCGCGGCGGGCGGGACGATGACCTTGTCCCCAATCAACTCGTTGTTGGGCCAGTTGGCCGGGATGGCCACCTGCTGGGCATCGGCCAGCTGGAAGCCCTTGAGCATGCGCAGGATTTCGTCGATGTTGCGGCCCAGTTCCTGGGGGTAGTACAGAATGGCCCGGATGATGCCCTTGGGGTCCACGAAGAAGACGGCCCGCACGGTGTTCGTCCCCTTGTTGGGGTGAATCAGGCCCAGGCGTTCGGCCACTTCGCCGGTATCCGCGATGATGGGGAACTCGATTTTCTCACCCAGTTTTTCCTCGATCCAGCGCACCCACTGGATGTGGGAGAAGACCTGGTCTTCGCTCAGGCCGATGAGTTCGGTGTTCAGTTCACGGAATTCGGGGTAACGCTTCTGGAAGGCCACGAATTCCGTGGTGCACACCGGGGTGAAGTCCGCGGGATGGCTGAACAGGAGGAACCACTTTCCGGCGAAGGCGTCCGGCAGGGTGAGTTTGCCGTGGGTGGTCATCACCTCAAAGCGGGGGAAGGGGTCACCGATGAGGGGCATGGGCGCACGTTCGGTCATGGCTGCACCTCCGCGAGGGGAAGATAGGGTACGAGGTACACCATAGGCCAGCCAGGACCGAACGTCACGGTGAAGAATGTCAAGATTTTGGGACGGAGGGCCGTGAGATGCCCATACGCAACCTCGACTTAGAGCAGGGGAGTCTGAACTTTATACAAACAAAAAGGCCACGGCCTAAGCAGCAAGACCTCACACTGGATTTCGTCAATGAAAACGTAACGTGTCCAAAATTTCACCTGTTCCTCTAAGGTACGCTGCACCACCTGTGCCCGGGGCCAGACCAGCAAAAACGGTGGGTGCAACAGCCAAAACAAGCGCCACGGGCCTATGTCGCGTTGTTTGAAGGTTACCCCGCCCTCTTCCCAGAGGAACAAACATTCCAGAAGCACCCCCATCAGGATGAGCACCTTTTCCAGAGGCGGCAACTTCGGCCAAAGGGCCAGGAGTCCGAGAACAGATACGGAAAGCACCCAAGCACCGATGAGCACACCTGTAATGAACGGCCGTTTGCGGACTACGACGGTTTTCATTTTTCGCCTCCGTACCCCAAAATTATGCGCTTTTCGCAGGAATTTGACACGCCTCACGCCCCCACGGGCGAGCGAACGTGTTGCACCCTGCGCCCCCAACCCAGTACAATCACGGGGCTGGTCGTCAAAGGCCGCCCCGTGTTCTTGTTTCCCTGCGAGCGCGGGCATTCCCCCAGGAGTGAACGGATGCGCATCCTCATCACTGGCGCGGCAGGGTTCATTGGCTCTCACCTGTGCGAACGCCTCCTGGCCGAGGGCCATGAGGTCATTGGCGTGGACAACTTCCTCACCGGCGACCCGGCCAACCTGCAGCACCTGCAGGGCAACCCCCACTTTACCTTCATCGAGCACGACGTGACCCAGCCCCTGCACGTGGACCGGCCCCTGGACGCCGTCCTGCACTTCGCCTCGCCGGCCAGCCCTAACCCCCTTTCCCCCTATGGGTACCC
>JALXBY010000023.1 GCA_026991215.1 Anaerolineales bacterium | reverse complement strand
GCCGGGAGGAGCGGCACTACATACCCAGCATCCTTCCCTACTACCAGGCGCTGGAGGCCTACGCGGAACGGCTGCTGGCCATGCGGGGCGTCACCGCCGCGCCGGAGGGGTAGCGGCGACCTTGAACTCCGGCGCGTCATAGGGCAGGCCCTGGTAGAGCCAGGGCAGGGCCTCGGCCGCGTGCCGGGCGACGTGGGCATGGGCCAGCGCGTTCTCCGCGGCTACGTC
The DNA here is from genome assembly GCA_026991215.1 of Anaerolineales bacterium. GTDB lineage: Bacteria > Chloroflexota > Anaerolineae > Anaerolineales > DRMV01 > S139-71. The sequence goes on along the minus strand of JALXBY010000023.1, from coordinate 2,371 downwards.
CTGATAGAGCGCGTACACGGCCGCGGGGTGTTTCCCCCAGTGCAAGAAGAAGGCCACCATGCCCAGGTCGTTCATGTTGTGGACGTGCCACAACTGTAGCAGCAGGACCACCAGGTCCGAAACCGTGGCCCCGCGTTGCGCCAGGGGGTCCAGGAGCCAGAAGTGGCCGCCCCAACGCCGGGCCAGGTGCTGGAACAGGTCCACCAGGCCGCCGGTGTTGACGGGGTGGTCCGGGTGCTGGGGGAAGTGGACCTGAGGCTGCAGGCCCCAGAGGGCCTTGGGGTGCCGCCTGAACAGGCGGTCCAGCCCGCGCCACAGGCGGCGGCGCGCCCACCAGGGGAGGTCTTCCACAGGGGGCAGGGCCAGCAGGCCGCCGTCGAACTCCTCAGGCAGGCCAGGGGTGGTAGGGTTTCGCAACATCAGGAAGCAGCGCTGCGCTTCGGGACAGGCCGCTGACCGGGCGTCCACCAGGACGGTTTTCGCATCCTGGGTGGTTTGGGGGGGAATCCAGGTCCAGACCGGCTTCCCGCGAGACCTGGCCCAGTCTAAGGCCTGGCGGTGCCGGGCGCGCTGGGCTTCCGTGGCCGGCCAGGGCATGGGCCAGCCCACCAGGTCCACCGCGTCCAGGAGCGGTTCAGGCGGGCTGTCGGCACCGTCCGGCGGCTGGGGGAAGGCCAGCCCCCAGGAGAAGGTGCGGGGGAAGGCATAGGTAACGTCCATACCGCGCTCCAGGCTTGCGGGCGATGAAGGTGGTGCGGTTTTCGTGTTCCCGGTAGTACAGGGGCAGGAGTTGTGGAAAGGCGCGGGGCAGTTCCCAGGACTGCAGAAGATGTTCGGGCCGCGTCGCGGGCCGTACCTTCAGATGTCGCCAGTTGAAGGTCTCGAAAATCAACACCCCGCCGGGCTTGAGCGCGCGGGCAATGCCGGGGAAGGCGCGACGCTCCAGGAAGTAGAAGTTCACAATCAGGTCGTAGGTTTCGGGCGGGAAGGGGAACGCGGCCGCGTCGCCCACGAAGCAGCGCACGGGCAGCCCCTGCTGCCGGGCCTGCTGCTGGGCCTTGCGCACCGCGACCTCGGAGATGTCGAAGGCATCCACGGTGAACCCCTGCCGGGCCAGGAACAGCGCGTTGGTCCCGGTGCCGCACGCGATTTCCAGTGCCCGACCCACGGGGGCCAGGGCAAAGAACCGCGCCAGGGTGGGGTGCAGGCGGGTCTCGCGGCCCTGGCGGTAGATGCCGTCCCAGCGGCTCCGGGCCTCGTCCTGGGCGGCCCGCAGGTCGCTGGCCGGCTCCTCAACCGCGCCGGGCCGTGGCGTTGGTGTCATGTGTTCCAGCATGGCCTGGTTCTCCCGGTAACGAATCTCCCTGCCGCTTGGGGTCTGCCCCCGCAGGCCATCATGGGAACTCCATTAAACCACACCTGTTTTCCCGATGGACCCAGCCCCCGCCGCGCGCATTGGCGCCCTTTCACTGCGCTTTCACACCCCCTTTGGGACGCAAAACTGGCTATAATCGACACCGTGCACGGGCCGGGCCGCTGCGCGCGGTGTGGCCTCATCCCTGCCTCAATACCCACCATCCAGCCCGGAGGAGGTCAACGGTGTTCCCCAAAAAGACCGTTCGCGATGTCCCGGTGGCCGAACGCCGCATCCTGGTTCGGGTGGATTTCAACGTGCCCCTGAAGGACGGTCAGGTGCAGGACGACCGACGTATCCGCGCCGCGCTGCCCACGCTGCACTACCTGTTGCAACAGGGGGCCTCCCTGTTCCTCCTTTCCCATCTGGGCCGTCCCAAAGGCAGGCGCATGCCGGAATACTCCCTGGAACCTGTGGCCGCCCGGTTGCAGGAACTGCTGGATCGGCCCGTGACCTTCATCCCCGATTGCATCGGCCCTGAAGTGGAAGCCCGGGCGCGCGAGGCCAAACCGGGAGATGTTTTCCTCCTGGAAAACGTGCGCTTCTACCCCGGCGAGACCAAGAACGACCCCGCCTTCGCCCGGGCCCTGGCCGCACCGGCGGAACTCTTCGTCAACGACGCGTTTGGCACCGCCCATCGGTCCCATGCCTCCACCGTGGGCGTGGCCCGGTACCTGCCAGCCGTGGCCGGCTTCCTCCTGGAGCAGGAGGTGACCCTGTTGACCCAGGCGCTGGAGGCCCCCAAGCGCCCCCTGGCTGCGCTGCTGGGCGGGGCCAAAATCAGCGACAAAATCCGCCTCATCGAAAACCTGGCCCGCCGCAGCGATGTGCTCCTCATCGGCGGGGGAATGGCCAACACCTTCCTGGCCGCCCAGGGCATGGCCATGGGCGATTCCCTGGTGGAAACCCAGGCCCTGGAGGAGGCCCGCCGCTTCCTGGAGGCTTACGGCCAGCAAA
>JALXBY010000022.1 GCA_026991215.1 Anaerolineales bacterium | reverse complement strand
TTACAACATCCACTCCCTGAACGTGGGCACCACCCAGGACCCTCGGGTTTCCCGCATGACCATCGTGGTGGACATCGAGGACGAGAAGGCCCATCTCATTGAGGCCAACCTGTACAAGTTGGTGAACGTGCTGGACGTGCAGGACGTGACCGACCGGCCCGCGGTGGTGCGGGAACTGGCCCTCATCAAGGTGAAAGCGCCGCCGGGCCAGCGCACGGAGATCATCAACCTGGCCGCGGTGTACCGGGCCAACATCGTGGACGTTTCCCCCGAAACGGTCACGGTGGAAATCACGGGCGCGCCGGAAAAGGTGGACAGCCTGATCGCCCTGCTCCAACCGGCGGGCCTGGTGGAAGTGGTGCGCACCGGCCACGTGGCCATGACCCGTGGTACGACCACCGGCCACCGTCATCTGCCCCGCACCAACGGCCAACCCGCGGGCTGAGCCTCGCGCGGCTCGCTTACCCGCACCTTGACAACCCAAAAGCCGTCCCCGCGGGCGGTTCAACCCGCGGGGTCTTCCCCCGAAGGCCGAATCACCACGTAATGGGGAATGGGTTCCGGGACAAAGCGCACATGGCGCCGTTCGAATTCCCGCAGGCGCTTCTCGAAGTCCTGGAAGAAGCCCGTATCGTACAGGACCCGGAAACGACCGCCCCAAAGCCAGGACATATCCACCCGGAGTTGGTCCTGCTGCAGGATGACGGGGGAAATCCAGAACGTCAGGCCGTGCTTTTTGGCTTCGCGCAGGCTTTCCAGCACGCGCTCGATGTTCCACAAGTAATCCATGTGGGCGTGATACGAGCCGGGCGGCTTTTCCCGGAGCACGATGAGCAGGTCAATATCCGACTCCGGCGTGGCCGTGCCCCTGGCCACCGAGCCAAAGACCACCAGCGAGACCAGGTTGTCTCCGTAATGGGCCATGGCCCGATCCCGCAGTTCTTGCAGCAGCCTTTCCAGAAAGGCCTTCCACGTATCCAGCGCGACCTGCATGACCGCTCCCATCCAGGGGAATTGTGTTCCTCATTGTACCCCGTGCCGCATAACGGACAAACCTTTTGCATGAAGGAGGACACAATGGCTCGCATTTACTACGATGCCGACGTATCGCCGCAGGCCATTTTGGGCCGTAGGGTCGCGGTGTTGGGCTTTGGTTCCCAGGGCCACGCGCACGCGTTGAACCTCAAGGACCGTGGGGTCCAGGTCCGGGTGGGTCTACGCCCCGGAAGCCCTTCGTGGGAAAAGGCGCAGCGCCAGGGCCTTGAGGTGGCCACTGTGCCGGACGTCGTGGCCTGGGCCGATATCATCGCCTTTCTCATTCCCGATACCGTCCAGCCCAAGGTGTACACGGAGCAGGTGGCCCCCCATCTGCGGGTGGGCCAGGCCCTGCTCTTTGCCCACGGCTTCAACATCCACTACGGCACCATCACGCCGCCTGAAGATGTGGACGTCATCATGGTCGCGCCCAAGGCACCAGGACACCGGGTGCGGGAACTCTTCACCCAGGACGCGGGCGCGCCCGCGCTGTTCGCGGTGCACCAGGATGCCACCGGCCAGGCCCACGAACTGGCCCTGGCCTATGCCTGGGGTATCGGATGTACCCGCGCGGGCGTCCTGGAGACCACCTTCAAGGAGGAAACCGAAACCGACCTTTTCGGCGAGCAGACCGTGCTGTGCGGCGGGGTCACCGCGCTCATCAAGGCGGGATTTGAAACCTTAGTGGAAGCCGGGTATCAGCCCGAACTGGCCTATTTCGAATGCCTGCACGAACTCAAACTCATCGTGGACCTGCTCTACCGGGGCGGTCTGACCTATATGCGGTACTCGGTCTCGGACACCGCGGAATACGGCGACTATCGGGTCGGCCCCCGCATCATCGACGAGCATGTGCGCCAGACCATGCGGGACGTACTCCGGGCCATTCAGGATGGGTCCTTTGCCAGGGAATGGATCGAAGAGAACGAGAAAGGCCGACCCTGGTTCAACCAAAAGCGCCAGGAGGAGGCCCGGCACCCCATCGAAGAGGTGGGCCGACGCCTGCGCCGTATGATGCCCTTCCTCGACCCCGTGGAGGTGGATCCGGAGAAGTGGGAGGTGTAGCGCGGTGTGCAGTCGGCAGTCCGCACAGTGCGCAGTCTGCGGTCGGTGGTTTGAGGAACGTGAATACGCGCCGTGATAATGCGTTTTCCTTCTCCTTTGCTATACTTGATGCGAGAGACTTTTTCGGAACTCTTTCGCAATGAGGGCGGGTTTATGACTTTTCGGGAACAGTTGCTTCGGGAGTTACCGCGATTATTGAGAGAAGACCCTGCACTGCGGCAGGCGGTCCTGGAGCTGGTGCGGCCTTACTTTGCCGAACGCCAGGTCACCGAAGACCGCTTTGAGCGTATGTTCGAAGAACTGCGCCACATGCGAGAGGAATCGGAACGCCGCTGGCAGCAGCAGTTGGAGGAATGGGAACGCCGCTGGCAGCAACATCAGGAAGAGTGGCAGCAGTGGCGGGAAGAATCGGAGCGTCGCTGGCAACAGCAGTTGGAGGAATGGGAACGCCGCTGGCAGCAACATCAGGAAGAGTGGCAGCAGTGGCGGGAAGAATCGGAGCGTCGCTGGCAACAGCAGTTGGAG